>JBAUUM010000580.1:0-5019 GCA_049582705.1 Actinocatenispora sp. | reverse complement strand
CGCCGGACCGGTACGCCGTTCCACCTGCACCGGGTACGCGGCCGGCGCCGCTCCTGAGACCCGGTCCGCGCCGGGCGGTACCTTCGCCGCGCGCGGCCCATCGCGGACGCGAGGTCAGGGCAGGCTCGGCACGGGCGGCGCCGCCGCGATCCGCGGTCAGGCCAGGGTCAGCACGCCGGTCGCGACCGGGGCGACCGCGCCCGAGACCGTGGTCCCGACCACCTGTCCGTCCACTACGGACACCGAACAGTCCAGTGTGGAGGGGCGGCCGATCTCGACGCCCTGCCGGACCCGGTACGAGTGTTCCCCGTCGCCGGGCAGCAGGCCGGTGGTGGCCAGGTACACGCCGTGCGCGAGCGCGGCCGAGCCGGTCGCCGGGTCCTCCGGCACGCTCAGGTCCGGGGCGAAGACGCGGGCCAGCGACTCGTTGCGGTCCGGGTTCCAGACGCTGACCGACAGGGTCCAGCCGTCGGCGCGCAGTACCCGCTCGTGCAGGTCGATCCGGGCCAGCGCGTCCGGGCGTACCAGCAGGTGCACCGAGTCGATTCCGCAGCCGGCGAGCCGGGGCGCGGGGCCGGCCAGGTCCGCCTCGGTCAGCCCGACGGCCGCCAGGACGGGCGCCGGATCCAGCTCCGGCCCGATGGACGCCGCGCCGCCGGCCAACTGGGCGACGCGGGCGGTCGCGGTCACCGGCAGGTCGCCGACGCCGCACTGCTGTACCAGTTCCCCGGCGGGGAGCATGCCCCGCCGCACGAGGGTGGCCGCGGTCCCGACGCTCGGATGGCCGGCGAAGGGCAGTTCCTTGCGGGGCGTGAAGATGCGTACCCGGTAGTCGGCCGCGGTGTCGGGCGGCAGCACGAAGGCCGTCTCGGAGAAGTTGAACTCCCGGGCGATCGCCTGCATCCGATCGTCGTCCAGCTGTTCCGCGTCGAACACCACGGCCAGCGGGTTGCCGGCGAACGGGCGGTCGGTGAACACGTCCACGATCTCGTACCGCAACTCGGTCATGACCGGACCCTAACCAGCCGGAACGCCGACCGGCAGGGCCAATTCGCAGTTCCCGGCCCGCACACCGGTACGCTACGCGGCCGGATCGCGCGGGCCGACGCGCGGGAAGGACGGAGGGCGCGCCGAAGGCGCCCGGGGCCGCCGCCCCGGGACACCGGCGGACCGGTCCGGTGACGCCCGGCCCGGCCGGCGACACGCGGCATTGTGCCGGGGAAGTGCCGTGCCCGTCAGCTCGGCGGCTACGCTGGCGGCGTGACCACGGCGACTCGGGTGTACGTGGCCCGGCTGGCCGGCATTGTCGTGTTCGACCCCAACGGCGACCAGGTCGGGCGGGTCCGTGACGCGGTGACCCGGCTGCGGCCGGGCGGGATGCCCCCTCGGGTGATCGGGCTCGTCGTCGAGATCGGCGTACGCCGGCGCATCTTCGTACCGATCGGGCGGGTCACGTCCATGGACGCCGACGCGGTCCTGCTGTCCACCGGGACGCTCAACCTGAAGCGGTTCGAGAAGAAGCCCGGCGAGATCCTCGTCCTCGAGGACCTGCTGGACCGGCGGGTCACCGTCAACGAGCCCGGCGGGGACGGCAAGCACGGCACCGTGGTGGACGCCGGGATGGAGCAGGAACGCACCGGCGAGTGGATCCTGCACCGGGTCGCGGTGCGGGAGAACCCGACCCGGCTGGGCCGGCGCGGTCACCTGCGTCAGGTCGACTGGGACCAGCTGTCCGGGCTGATGGCGGCCGCGGGCGAACAGGGCACCGCGAGCCTGCTGGCCGTACTGGAGACGATGCGCGCAGCCGACCTGGCGAACACGTTGCAGGAGCTGTCCGGCCGGCGCCGGCTGGAGGTGGCCAGCGCACTGGACGACGAGCGGCTCGCCGACGTCCTGGAGGAGCTGCCCGAGGACGACCAGATCGAGATTCTCGGCTTCCTGGACGTGGAGCGCGCCGCCGACGTGCTGGAGGCGATGGACCCGGACGACGCGGCGGACGTACTCGCCGAGCTGCCCGAGTCGGAGAAGGAACGGCTGCTGCAACGGATGGAGCCGTCGGACGCCGAGCCGGTGCGGCGGCTGATGGACTACGAGCCCGGCACCGCGGGCAGCATCATGACCTCCGACCCGGTGGTACTGCTGCCGGACGTGACGATCGCCGAGGCGCTCGCCGCGGTACGGCAGCCGAAGCTGTCACCGGTGCTGGCCGCCCAGGTCTTCGTGTGCCGGGCACCGGGCGCCACGCCGACCGGCCGGTTCCTGGGCATGGTGCACTTCCAGCGGCTGCTGCGCGAGCCGCCCGCGGGGCTGGTCGGTGGCCTGGTCACCGGGGACCTGGACCCGGTCGCGCCGGAGACCCCGATCGCCGACGTGCACCGCCGGATGGCCACCTACGACCTGATGGCGATGCCGGTGGTCGACCAGTCGGACCGGCTGGTCGGCGCCGTGACCGTGGACGACGTGCTGGACCACCTGCTGCCACCGGACTGGCGGGACCGCGACCATGCCTGACACCGAGCGCAGGACCGTGCAGCGGCCCGCGCCCCGCGGCCGGCTGGACCAGCCCCGGGAACCCGGCCGGATCCGCCTGCCCCGCTGGGATGCCGACAGCTTCGGCCGGTTCGCGGAGGCGACCGCGCGGTTCATGGGCACCGCGCAGTTCATCGTCGTGATGACGGTCATCGTCGTGGCGTGGGTGGCGATCAACCTGATCGGGCTGTTCGGCCTGCGCTGGGACCCGTACCCGTTCATCCTGCTGAACCTGTTCTTCTCCACGCAGGCGTCGTACGCGGCACCGCTGATCCTGCTGGCGCAGAACCGGCAGGCCGACCGGGACCGGTTGGTGCTGGACGAGGACCGGCGCCGGGCCGCCGCGCAGAAGGCGGACACCGACTACCTCGCCCGGGAGATCGCCGGGTTGCGGATCGCGTTGAGCGAGGTGGCCACCCGCGACTTCCTCCGCTCGGAGCTGTCCCGGCTGCTGGACGAGCTGGACCGCCGGGACGGTTTCCGACCCCAGGAACCGTCGGCCGGCGAGCACCGCTTCACCCGCTGACGCCTCACCTGCCGACGCCACACCCGCGGACCGGCGGGGCCTCACCCCCACACTGTGCAGCGACACGCCGAGCCAGTCGGCGTGTCGCTGCACAGAATCGAGCGCGGTTCCGCACTGTGCAGCGACACGCCCTGTAGATCGGCGTGTCGCTGCACAGAAGAACGGTGGCGCAGCGGGCACCCGGTCAGGTCGCGGCCGGCGCCCAGCCTTCCGCGACGATCCGCGCGTCGTCGGAGCGCCGCTCGGAATCGAAGATCGTGCCGTGCCCGGCGCGGACCCGCACGGCGTCCACGTACACGCCCCGGCCCTGCGAGTTGGTGTCCGCCTCGTACGTCCAGCGCACGGCCGTCGTGCCCTCGGGCAGGTCCGCCTCCACGGTCAGCCAGCGCCGCCCGCCAAACCCGGTGAACGTGCCGGCGGAGTCCCACCGGTACTTCCCGCCGTGCAGCGAGCAGGGCAGCGCGGTGAAGGTGGTGCCGTCCGGTGAGGACGCCAGGGTCACCGTGTCGAAGATGTTCTCGGTGTCGTACCAGAACTGGAACGACAGCCGGGCCCGTTCGGTCGGCCAGGACAGCGGGACGGTCAGCGTGTTGGCCGCGTTGTCGGTGCGGCTGAACCACGCGGACCGGCCGGCGGCGGGGCGTACCGGCACGGCCAGGCCGAGATCGTCGGTCATGGCGCGGCGGGAGACGTTGTTGCTGCCCCAGTCGCGGCTCGGGTGCACCCGGTTGGTGAGCAGGACGACGAAGGAGTGCGACAGCGGGTCCACCACGATCGAGGTGCCGGTGTACCCGGTGTGCCCGAACGTCACCGGCGAGGACATCGCGCCCATGTACCAGTTGAGGCCGAGTTCCCACCCGAGGCCGTGCGTGTCGCTGGGGAACGTGGCGCCGTTGTAGTCGTGCAGCATGAGCCGCACGGTGTCCTCGGCGAGGATCCGGACCCGGCCGTACCGGCCGCCGTTGAGGTAGGTCTGGGCGAAGATCGCCAGGTCGTGCGCGGTGGAGAAGACGCCGGCGTGGCCGGCGACGCCGTCCATCGCCCAGGAGTTCTCGTCGTGCACCTCGCCCCAGACCAGTCCCCGCTTCGCCCACGGCTCGTACTCGTACGCGGCGATCCGCGGCTTCAGCTCCGCGGGCGGGTTGTACATGGTGTCGTGCATGCCCAGCGGCGCGGTGATGTGCTGGCGCACGTACTCGTCGAGCCGTTGGCCGCTGATCTTCTCCACGATCAGGCCGAGGGTCAGGAAGTTCAGGTCCGAGTACACGTACTTGGTGTCCGGCGGGTCCGACGGCTTGGTGGCGAGGATCGCCGCGACCTTCTCCTCGCGGGTGGAGTACGTGCCTCCCCACAGCGACGGGATCGGGTCGGGGATCAGGCCGCTGGTGTGGGTGAGCAGGTTCCGTACCGTGATGTCCGACTTGCCGTTGGCGGCGAAGTCCGGCAGGTAGGTGACCACCGGCGCGGCCAGGTCGACGAGACCACGCTCGATCAGCTGGGCCACCGAGGTCGCGGTGAACAGCTTCGACATCGAGGCGAGGTCCCAGATCGTGTCGGGGCGGGCGTCGATCTGCTCCGCCTCCGGCAGCTCCACCACGGTCTCGCCGTCCAGGGTGTACCGCACCGCCCGGCCCACGGAGGCGAGCTGCACGATCACCCCGTCCTTGGCCGCGACGACGGTGGCCCCGGCGTACATCGGGTAGTCCGGGTTCTCGGGGGTGGTCACCAGGTACTTCGCCAGGTCGGGGCCCATCGCCTCGACCTTCTCGGTGAGCAGGCCGACCTGCCGGGGGTGGCCGGGGCGCAGCGTGGTGCCGGGCGTGAAGCGCAGTTCGTCGGGGGTGACGGTGGGTGCGCCGCCGTCGCGCGCGGTCATCTGCCGAGCCTCCTCGGGTACGCCGTTGCCCGACTCGGTGTCCGCGTGCAGCGGTGCGGCCTGGGCACCCGCCGAAGCCACGACCGCG
>JBAUUM010000579.1:0-4828 GCA_049582705.1 Actinocatenispora sp. | reverse complement strand
GTCGCGACCGTGTCGTCGGCGGCGTCGGAGGGGACGACCGGGATCGAGACCGTGTCCGTCGAGAGGCCTGCGTCGCGGGAGTCTGCGCCGTTCGACCGGGCGTGCCGCCCGGTGTCGACCGACTCGTCGCGATCGTCGTCGGGGCTACGCCTGGCCGGCCGGCTGGAACCGCCGGTACGACTCTGCTGACGCGCCTGACCGCCCCGCGAGGGCACCTGGCCACGCAACGCCCGAGGGATGAAGCGGGGCATCGTGGATTGACCTCCGTACTGCTGCTGTCAGCCGACGAATTCGATCTTGGAGGCCAGCCAGCGGTCTCCCGGCTTGGCCATGGTCACCCGGACCCGGTAGTGCGACTTCTTACCGTCGGGGAAGTTCACGTTGGTCACGACGGCGTCCATCGCCACCAGTACGGTGGCCGACTTCTGGTCGCTCGTGGTGACCGCCGCCCACAACAACTGCGCCTTGGTGGACGCCTTGTTCTGCACCATCGCGGTCTTGACCTGGCTCATGCTGGCCTTGTAGTCACGCCGCAGGTCGCCGGTGGTGTCGTCGACTACCCGGTTCAGGTCCCGCTGGGCGGTCTTCGAGTCGATCGACATGTAGTGCGTGGCCGTCACCTTCGCGGCGGACAGCGCGGCGTCGCGCGCCGCGGTCTTCTCGTGGTTCCGGTAGATGTCGTGCGTGTAGTACACGCCGACCACCACGGCGGCCACCAGCAACAGCGCGCTCACCGCCACCGCCGCGGTCAACACGCGTACGGACCGCCACAGCCGCGTCACGGCGTTGCCCGTCGCGACCTGCGGCGTGTTCTTCGTCGTTGCCATGCCGTCCTTCGCTCTGGTCTGCGCCGGCGCGCTCACGCCGGTCCCCGGGCGGGCCCGCACGGGAACACGCCGAGATCAGCACATCGTGACCGCTCGGTCACGGCTGGAGTCCCGCCAGGAGCAGCTGCTTCCAGGACTCATCGCCAGCCAGCTGATACTGACCGCCCGTACCGCCGAACTGCAAGGGCTTGCCGTCCGGCCCGAGCACCAGGCCCGTGGTCGGGTCGTACCCTGCCACATCCGAGCCGGGCTTCTGGGCGGACCGGTCGCCGGACGACCGGCCCGGAGCGGGCACCGGCCCACCCGGCTCGGGCACCGGGCTGATCTCCGGACCGCCGGGCCGCGGCAGGTTGTTGGTGCCCCGCACGCTGGACCCCTGCGCCTGCTCGGACTGCGTGCAGGTCAGCTTCGTACCGGTCCGGATGTACTGGCACGGCGGCGGGTCGTCCACGTCGACGACCAGCCCGAAGTGCGCCGTGCCGTCGCCGGGGACCACCGTGAAGCCACCCGCCGTGACCAGCGGGTACACCACCAGGATCTGCTTGATGCCGGCCAGCCGTCGGGTGCCGACCCCACCGACGCTGATCACGTTGCCCAGCAGGGTGCCCACGGTCGGGTCCAGGTCACGCACCAGCCCGGTCACCTGGCGGGCCGCCGCCGGCTCGTCCGCCAGTACCTTGCGCAGGTCCGCGTCCGAGGTGCGCAGGGTGGTGGTCAGCTGCGCCAGGCCCTTGGCCCAGCGCCGGATGTCCGCCGAACTGGCCTGCTGGGTCGCCAGTACCGTCCGGCCGTCCTCCAGCAACCGCACCGTCTGCGGCAGGTTCGTTTCCGCGGTCGACAGCAGGCTGTCGCTGGAGTCCAGGATGCGGCGCAACGAACCCTCGCTGCCCTGGAACGCCTGCCCCAGCTCGTCGATCACGACCTGGAGGTCCTCTGGATCGACGGAGGCGACCAGCTTGTCGAGGTTGGCCAGCAGTTCCTCGGTCGGCAGCGGGACACCCGTGCGGCTCGCCGGGATCGTGTCACCGGACGCCAGGAACGGACCGTTGCTCGTGTTGGGCCGGAGGTCCACGTACTGCTCGCCCACCGCGGACCGGTCCGTCACCACGGCCCGCAGATCCCGCGGGATCTGCACGCCGCGGTTGATCCGCATCTGGACCTTCACCCGGGACCGCGTCAGCTCGACCCCGGTCACCGTGCCGATCTGGCTGCCCCGGTACGTGACCGACGCGTTCGTGAAGATGCCGCCCGCCTGCGCGAACTCCGCCGACAGTGGGTACGTCGAGCGGAGCAGCAGATCACCGAGCCCGACGTACCGCACGGCCACGTAGACGATGCCGAGCACGCTGACCGTCAGGAAGGCCAGCACCTTGAGTTTCACGCTGCGCGGGATCATCCGGTCAGGCCTCCCAACAGCATGCTGAGCACGTCCCCCTGGCGGGGATTGGCCTCACCGTCGGGCAGTGGGTGGCCGTCCTCGTCGGTCGGCCCCGGCACCGCCCCGCCGGGCGTCTGCGCGTCGCCCGGCTTCTGCACCGGGCCGTTCTGGTCGGACGTGGTGCCGTCCGTGTCGCCCACCGGGGTGCTGGTGAGCAGGTTCGACAGCACGTCACCGAGCTTCAGGTCCGCGGTCAGGTGCAGGTTCACGTAGTCGCCGAGGATCGTGTTGGTGACGTTCGGCGGGAACGGGTACGTGAGCAGCTGGTCGATCGACTTCGGCAGGTTGTCCCCGGAGCGGACCAGCTGGGTCAGGATCGGTCGCAGGGAACGCAGGTTCGCCAGCATGTCGTCGCGGCTCTCCCGGATCACCTTCGTGCCGACCGTGCCGAGCTTCTTCAGCGCGACGAGCATGTCGACCAGTTCCTTGCGCTGCCCGGCCAGGACCTTCAGGCCCGGGTCGAGCGCGTCGACCGCCTTGGCCACGCTGACCCGCTGCTTCGCCACCTGCTGGGAGAACGTGTCCAGCGCGTCGATGGCGTGCACGATGTCCTTCTTCTGGCTGTCCAGGCCGCCGACGAACTTGTCGAGCTGGTCCAGGGTGTCCCGGACGTCCGTCTCTCGACCGTCGAAGATCTTGCCCACCTCGACGTTGATCGTCTTCAGCTTCTGCAGCCCGCCACCGTTGAGCAGCAGGGACATCGCGCCGAGGACCTCCTCGACCTCCACGTTCCGGCTGGTGCGCGACAACGGGATGAGCGAGCCCTCGGCGAGCCGCCCGTGCGGCGCGGTGTCCTCCGGGGCACGCAGGTCGACGAACTTCTCACCCAGCAGGCTCGTCTGCCGGATCGACGCCGTGGCGTTGGCCGGCAGGTCGACGCCCCGCTTCACCTGTACGGCAACCGTGGCGTGCCAACCGTCCAGCCTGATGGTGCGCACGCTGCCCACGGTCACGTCGTTGACCTTCACCGCCGACTGCGGCACCAGGTCGAGCACGTTGCCGAACTCGATGTCGACCCGGTAGCCACCGCCACCGGCGCCACCGGGCAGCGACATCCCGGCCAGGCCACCCGTGCCGCACCCGGTCACGGTCAGCAGCGTCAGCAGGAGCACGCCCGCCGAACGTAGCCGTCCCTGGATCGTCACTTCCCACCTCCGAGGATGCCGGCGAGCGTGGGGTCGGAGCCGGAGGTGCCGAACGGGCCGGAACCCGGATCGGACTTCTCGTCGTCCGCGTTCTGGCCGGCCCGGTCGCTGCCGCCGGTCGTACCCTCCGGGTCCGGCTGGATGATGGCGCCCAGGTCCAGGCCCGGGATCGGCAGCAGGGACAGCAGGTGCTTCAGCTCGGTCGTCAGCGGCTGGCCGGCCTTGCTCAGCAGCGCCGCCAGCTTGAAGCACGCGGTCGGCACCTGCTTGGCCGGCACCAGGTGGGTGACCAGCGTGCACACGTACGACGCGGGGTCGTACGGCCCCAGCAGGTCGTCGCGGGTGTCGAGAGTGCCGGACCGGGCGTTGTAGGCCAGGTTCAGGTTGGACAGCGCGGTCGGCGCCACGTCGAGGATCTTGACCACCGAGGCCTGCTGCTTGACCAGCACACCGGTGATGTCGGTCAGCGCCTCGACGTTGTCCTTCAGGTCCGCGCGGTTGTCCTTGACGAACGAGGTGACCTTGTGCAGCGCGGAGGCGAGGCTCTTCAACGCGGCGGCCAGGTCGTCCCGCTCGCCGGCCAGCTGGTCGGACACGTCCGCCAGCTGCCGGTTGAAGTCGCGTACCGCGCCGTCGCTCTCGGCCAGCGCCGTGGTGAACTTCTGCAGGTTGATCACGGTGCCGAAGAGGTCCTGCTTGCCGTTGGACAGGGTGTCCAGCGCGTCGGCCAGGTCGGTCAGGGTCTGATGCAGCGTCTTGCCGTTGCCCTTGAGGTTCGCCCGACCGGTGGCCAGCAGCTTCGACAGCGAGCCGTCGGAGTTCGCCCCCTTCGGTCCGAGCGCGGTGTTCAGACTGTTCAGGGCCTTGTAGACGTCGTCGAGTTCCAACGGCACGACGGCCCGGTCGCCGGTCAGCTGCGCGCGGTCCGGCAGTACCCGGCCCTTCACGTAGCCCGGGGTCAGCTGCACGTAGCGGTCGCTGACCACGCTCGGCGGCACGATCACGGCCTTCGCGGCGGCCGGGATCTTGTACTTCGAGTCGTAGGTCATCGTCACCGCGACGGTCCGGCCCTCCGGGTGCACCCGGGTGATCGTGCCGATCTTGACGCCCATCACCCGCACGTCGGAGTGCGGGTAGATGCCGACCGCCTGGGCGAAGTGCGCGGTCACCGTGCGCTGCGGGTCGCCCGACCGCCACACGGCCAGGCCGACCGCGGTGGCCAGCACCGCGACGACGACGACGGCGAGGCCGACGCCCGTCCTGCCGCGGAACACGCCGAGCCGTCCGCCCCTGCTCCCGGTATGACTCATCCTGGTCACCTGCCCCCGCCGCTGGACGGTGAGCCGGACGGCGTCGCGCCGCCCGACGTGGGTGGCGCGCTGCCCGACGGGGTCGGGGTCGCTCCGGCGCCGTTCTTC
>JBAUUM010000578.1:0-6468 GCA_049582705.1 Actinocatenispora sp. | reverse complement strand
GTCGGCCACCAGCGCGCCCAGCTGGTCGGAACGGCCGGCGTCCCACCGCAGGATCGGCACGGAGATGCTCATCGCGGCGACCACCTCGCCGTCGTGGTCGCGGACGGGCGCCGCGACGCAGGCGACGGCGTCGTTGGACTCGCAGCGCTCGTACGCGAGTCCCCGGTCGCGGATGCGGGTGAGTTCCCGGCGCAGCGCGGCGAGCGACCGGATGCTGTTGGGGGTCATGGTGGGCAGGGGTTCCCGGCCCGGGTAGCGGGCGGTGACCTCGGCGGGCGACAGCATCGCGAGCAGGAGCTTGCCGACCGACGTGCAGTGCGCGGGCAGCCGCCGTCCGACGGCCGACACCATCCGGACCGGCTGGGTGCTGTCCACCTTGGCGACGTACACGACCTCGGTGCCTTCGAGTACGGCGACGTGCACGGTCTCCTCGCACAGGGCGGCCACCTCGGCGGCGACGGACTGCCCCTCCCGCGCCAGGTCGAGCTGGCCGCCGAACACGCCGCCGAGCTGGAAGACGCGCATGCCGAGCCGGTAGTAGCCGGCGCGGTCCGGTACCTGGGACAGGTAGTGCCGGTCGATGAGGGTGTGCAGCAGTTCGTGCACGGTGGTGCGGGGCAGCGAGAGCCGTGTGGTGATCTGCGGCGCGGACAGGGTCTCCCCGTCGAGGAAGAGTTCCAGGATGTCCAGCGCCCGTACCACTGCCGGTACCGCTCGGCCCATGACGCGCTCCATTCGACTGGTCGGTCACCGTAACGATAGACCGAACAGGACACGGGCCTGTGAAAGGCTCCGTCCGGCGATGGAGCAGCCGCAGCTTGACGCATGGTCGATCACTCGGATAGCGTTCGAAATATCGGTCTTGAATCGGCTTGCCGAACATCGACCCGTTCGGGGGCCATGGCCGGACCGGCACCCGTCGGTTCCTCGCAACGGACGCCGCCGACCGGTCGAGCCAGCCCCCTCGGCGACGCGGCGTCGATCGACGGCGGGGAAGGGTGAGGCGTGGACGGTACCCGTGCGTTCCTGCGATCGGTCGGTCTGCCCGGCCGTGACCCCGGCGATCCACCGGACAGCGCCAAACGCTTCCCGGACGGCGCCCAGTGCCGGGTGGAGATCCCCAGCGTCGAGGGCCCCGAGGTGTTGGCGGCGGTCCTGGACGAGGCCGACGCCCGCGGCGTGCCCGTACACCGGGTGTCCCAGGGCAGCGGCGGCATGCTGCTCACCGACGGGGAACTGGACGAGGTGGCCGCCACCGCCGCCGTCCGCTCGATCGAGATCAGCCTGTTCGCCCGGCCACTGGCCGGCTGGGACACCGGCGCGACCGCGCTCGCGTCCGGTGCCGGCGCCGTCGTCGCGCAGGCCCGCGGCACCGAGCAGCTCGTGCACAACCTGGAGGACATCCGGCGCACCGCCGAACACGGCATCCGCAGCGTGCTGGTCACCGACCTCGGCGTGCTGTCGGTCGCGGCCGCGATGCGTACCGCCGGTGAGCTTCCCGCCGACTTCCAGTTCAAGGTCAGCGTCCAGATGGGCCTCGCCAACCCGGCCAGCATCCGGCTGGCCGAGCAGTGCGGCGCGGACACCTACAACGTGCCCACCGACCTGTCGCTGGCGCAGCTCGCCGCCATCCGGCAGGCCGTCGACCTGCCGTTGGACGTCTACCTGGAGTCGCCCGACGACCAGGGTGGCTTCGTACGGCACTTCGAGATCGCCGAGATCGTCCGGGTGGCGGCGCCGGTGTACCTGAAGTTCGGGCTGCGCAACGCGCCCAACATCTACCCGAGCGGCACCCACCTCACGGCGACCGCCGTCGCGCTGGGCCGCGAACGGGTACGGCGGGCCGAGATCGGCCTCGGCCTGCTCGACCGGTACGCGCCGGACGCGGTCATGTCCAAGCTGCCCGCCGACGGCCTTGCCGTGCCGGTGCCACCCGTCCCGGCGACCCGCGAGCAGCCGCCGGGCGCCGGGGACGGCGCGTGATGCGGTCGGTGTGGATCGACCAGCCCGGCGCGCTGCGGGTGGCGCACCAGGAACCGGAGGAACCCGGGCCGGGTGAGGCGCTGGTACGGGTCGCCTACGCGGGCATCTGCGGGTCCGACCGGGAGCTGTACGCCGGCACCCGGCCGGAACCGTACGTGCGATACCCGGTGGTGCCCGGGCACGAGTGGTCCGGCACCGTCGCCGCGGTCGGTGCCGGCGTGCCCACGTCCCTCGTCGGGCGTCGCGTGGTCGGGGAGGGATTCCGCAACTGCCAGGTGTGCGCGGCGTGCCGGCGCGGCGACAGCAACCTGTGCGCGGCGCCGTACGCGGAGACCGGATTCACCGAGCCGGGTGGCTGGGCGGACCAGCTGCGGATCCCGGCGCGCCTGCTGCACACCCTGTCCGACGACGCCGACCTGCGGGCGGCGGCCGGTCTCGAACCGGCCGCCTGCGTCGCCGCTGCCTGCCTGAAGGCCGACGTCCGCCCGGGGGAGCGGGTGGCGGTGGTCGGTGGCGGGATGCTCGGACTGTTGGCCGTGCAGCTGCTGCGCGCGTCCGGCGCGGCCGAGCTGGTCCTCGTGCACACCCGGACCTCGCGCGCCGCGCTGGCCGAGCGGTGCGGCGCCACCGAACTGGTCACGGTGGACCGTGCCGAGAGGCTGCACGGCCACTTCGACGCGGTACTGGAGGCGGCCGGTGCGCCCGGGGCGGCGCGCCAGGCCGTCGCGCTGACCCGCCGCGGTGGCCGTACGGTGCTGACCGGCATACCGTCCACCGAGGACGCTCCGCTGTCCCCGGCCGAGCTGGTACTGGCCGAGGCCACGGTGCACACCGTGTTCGGCGCGCCGCCCCGCGCCTGGTCGCACGCGGTCCGGGCGTTCGGCGCCGGCCTGCTCGATCCGGGCGTACTGGTCACCCACGAGGTGTCCCTCGACGAGCCGGCCGAGGCGTTCCGGATCCTGTCCGAGGAGCGCCGTACCGCGGTCAAGGTCCTGCTGCGGCCCTGAGCACCGGGACGGCTACTTCAGGCCGGTGGTCGCCACACCCTCCACGATGCGGCGCTGGAACAGCAGGAACACCACCAGCAGCGGCAACGCGCCGAGGATGGCCGAGGCCATCAGCTGCGCGTACTGCAGGCCGTACGCGGAGGAGACCTGCGACAGACCCACCGGGATCGTCATCGTCCGGGTGCTGGTCATGACCAGCAGCGGCCACAGGAAACTGTTCCAGCTCCAGACGAACGTGAAGATCGCGACCGCCGAGATCGCCGGCCGGGTCAGCGGCATGTGGATCCGGGCGTAGATCCGCCACCAGCTCGCGCCGTCGACATGCGCCGAATCGGCCAACTCGGACGGGATCCCGGTGAAGAACGAGGAGAAGATGAGCACCGCGATCGAGGTGGGGACCGCGGGCAGGATCAGCGCCCAGTACGTGTTGAGCAGGTGCAGGCCGCTGAACTCCTGGAACATCGGCAGGATCAGCACCTGCGGCGGGATGAACAGGCCCGCCGAGATGAGCACGAACAGCGCCCGCCGGCCGCGGAAGCGGGTGCGGGAGATCGCCATCCCGGCCATCGAACACACCAGCACGGTCAGCGCGGCCGTCAGCGCCGAGACCACGAAGCTGTTCAGGTACCAGGTGGTCATGTTGCCCGCGTCGATGACGTTGCGGTACGCGTCGAACGTCCAGTGCTGCGACCACCAGGTCGTCGGGTTCGCGGTGATCTCGCCCTCGGGTCGCAGCGACGTGACGACCGCCCACACCAGCGGCAGCAGCCAGACCACCGCCAGCAGCACCAGTACCGAGAAGCAGAAGGCGTTGAACGCGCGACCGGCCCGGTCGCTCTCGGCCTTCGGGTCCGCCGGCTCGGCGCGCGCCGGGGCGGCCGCCGCGATCACGTTCGCCACCATGTCAGGACTCCTTCCGCTGGGCGCGCTGGTTGAGCAGGAACCACACCGCGGACACGGCCAGGATGACGACGAAGTAGAGCATCGACGCGGCGGCGGCGTACCCGGTCCGGAAGTCGGTGAAGCCGATGTCGTAGACGTACTGGATGATCGGGCGGGTGGCGAAGTTGGGGCCGCCGGCGGTGATCAGGAAGATCTGGTCGAAGATCTTCAGCGACGCGATGATCTGGAGCATCAGCACCAGCACCGTCGTGCGGTTGAGCAACGGCAGCGTGATGTGGCGCATCTGCTTCCACGGGCCGGCCCCGTCGGCGGCGGCCGCCTCGTACAGCTCCCGGGGAATCTCCTGGAGCCCGGCCAGGTACAGCACGAAGTTGAAGCCGACCGTCCACCACACCGTGGTCAGCGCGACGGAGATCATCGCCCAGTTCGGATCGGCGAGCCAGTTCGGCGCGGTCAGGCCGATCGCGGCCAGCCACGAGTCCCACAGGCCGATCTGCGCCGCGTACAGCCAGGTCCAGACCAACGCCACCGCAGAGGACGGGATCACGTACGGGGCGAAGAAGACCATCCGGTAGAACCAGCGGCCACGCTTCATCCGGTTCGCGAACACCGCCATCAGCAGCGCGACCACCACCAGCGGGGGCGTGGTCAGCAGCGTGAACAGCACCGTGTGCCACATGGAGGACCAGAAGTCGTTGCTGCGCAACGCCTCCAGATAGTTGCCGAAGCCGTGGAAGCTGCCCAGTCCGCTGTGCACCAGGCTGGAGTTGAAGAAGCTCATGACGAGGCCGTAGAGCGTCGGCCCGATCAGGAACGCCAGGTACAGCACCAGGAACGGTGCCATCAGGCCCCAGCCGGCGCGGGTGTCCTCGCGCCGGCGACCGTTGCCCGCGGCGTTGCGCGGGACGCCGGTGCGTACCGGCAGCGTCGAAACAGCCATCACGTTCTCCGTCGGTCGACCGGTGCCGTCACACCGGCGTCGGGGTCTCTGCGTACTTGGTGAGCTTGGTGGTGATCTGGTCTACGGCGACCGCCGGCGTCAACTGCCCGGCCGCCACCGCGCCGACGGCGAAGCCCATGATGTTCTCGAAGTCCGAGCCGGAGCCGGAGTACCAGGCCGGCGGGTCGTACTGCACCGAGTTGGCCACGCCCGCGTAGTCGGCCTGCGGCTGCAGCGTGCGGAACGGCGCGCTGTGCCGGTACGGCAGCCACGCGGGAATGTGACCGCCCTGCGCCCAGGTGTCGCTGTGGTCGAGCAGCGTGCGGATGAACCGGAGGGTCCGGCGACGCCGGTCGGGGTCGCGGCCGGCGTCACGGGGCAGGACGAAGCTGTGCGAGTCGGCCTGGCAGGTGTACCGACCGCCGAACACGTTGGGAATGCGGGTCATGCTGAACGGCGTCTTCGAGGTCTGGAAAGTGGTGATCTCCCAGTCGCCCTGGAAGTAGAACCCGGCCTTGCCGCTCGCGAACAGGGTGGTGGCGCCGCCGTAGTCGATGTTGGACGGCATGACCTTCCTGGTGACGGTCAGGTCGGCGATGTACGACAGGACCCGCTCGGCCTTCGCGCGGTCCAGCACGATCCGGCGACCGTTGTCGGCCAGCACCTCACCGCCGAGTTGCCAGTACAGGGTGGAGAACAGCCGCCACTGGGTGGACGGGTCGGCGTTGATGCTCATGACGCCGCCGTACTGCCCGGTCACCTTCTTCGCCGCCTGCAGCGCGTCGGCGAGCCCGCTCGGTCCGTCGAGGCTCCGGAGCCGGCCGTCGGCGTCGAGCAGCCCGGCCTTCTTACAGACGTCGGTGTTGTAGTACAGGACGAACGGGTGGGTGTCGAGCGGGATGGCGTACAGCTTGCCGTTGGTGTGCGCCTTCTGCCACGCCGCTGGCGTGAACCGGTCCGGCGTCATCCCGAACTCGGCGAGTCCGTCGGCGTCGAAGGGTTCCAGCAGACCGGATTCGGCCAGGATCGTGGCGCGGGTCAGGTGCGCGATCCCGACGTCCGGCGGATGCTTGCCGAGCGTCGCCAGGGTCAGCTTGGTGTAGTACGGGTTTCCCCACGCCAGGGTCACGGCGCTCAGGTCGACGGCCGGATACGCCTTCTGGTACGCGTCCTCCATCGTGACCATGCGACCGCCGTCGCCGCCGCCGAGCAGGGTCCAGTAGGTGAGGGTCTCCCGGCTGGTGCCGGTGCCGGCGACACCGGAGGCGAAGGCGGACCCGCAGCCGGTCAGGCCGACACCGGCGAGGCCGGCGAGCCCGGTGGCCCGCAGTACGTCGCGGCGCCGGATCGGTGGTGGGATCATCGGCTGTCCGGGGCGGCGGCCCGATCCACCGGGCGGTGCGCCCCTGCCCCCCTTCTGGTTCGGGCTCGGCGGTTCGGGCTTCGGGGTGTGCGCCGAAGGGGCGGTTGCCCGAATCCGTGTGGCCTGAAGGGACAACGTGGGTTACCTCCCGGGCGGGGGCGTTCCGCGCCGGCTTCTGCCGACGTCGCCACCATCACCAGGAAGTTCGATATTTCGGACAGTGTTTGTAACTTCGTCGTCAATCTAGGCGCGTGGCGAACCCTCGTCAACCC
>JBAUUM010000577.1:0-8139 GCA_049582705.1 Actinocatenispora sp. | reverse complement strand
GTCCAACGCCGCGACGTCGCGGCGCAGCGGCCGCAACGAGCGCTGCACGTACGCCCGGTAGGTCCCGATCGCCGCCCGCAGGTCCTGTTCGCTGACCGGCGCCACCGGGGCCGCCCCGTGCCGGGGTCCGTCGGTGACGGTGACGGTGTCGCCCATCAGCGCGTCGTTGTCCTCCGGCAGGCACCGGAACGCGTACCGGCCGCGGGCCAGGCGCACCCGCAGGGACGCGGTCGCACCACCCGCCAGTCCTTCGAGTTCGGCGTACACGGCTCTGGTGCCGGGATGCACCAGCCGCACGTCGGTGGTGCCGGTGTCGACGTTGTGCACCCGGAAGGTCCGGGTGCCGCCGTGCGGGTGGCTCCAGCCGCGCCCGCACACGGAGCGCGACACGTCGATACGTACCACGCCGGACGTGTCCGCCGCGGCGGTGTGCTCACAGCCGGCCAGGCCGATCGTCACGACAGCCAGGGCCGACACCCCGGCGCGCGTCCACCGGCCTGCCCGCACCGCCAACACCCCGTCCCGTACTGGTTGGTCGCACCCACGCCACCGGCGGTAACGCGCGGGCTGCGGTCGCCCGGCCGTCAGCCCGCGTCGGCCGCCGGCGCGGTCCACACCACGGCGGCCGGCTCAGCCGCGGTCAGGGTAACCCCGGTCACCGGATAGTTCGATACCAGGTAGGGCCGCGGTCGGTAGTCGTCGTCGAGCTGCATGGCCCGCTGGATCCCCTCGACCGTGATCGATCCACCGTTGTCGCCGTTGCCGGGCACCCGCAGCACGCTGATCGACTCGATCTGCCCCTCGGTGGTGCCGACGGGTAGCTCCACGGCCGTGGCGGCCGGGTCGTCGCGCTGCAGCGACCAGCCCGGCTGCGAGTGGTCGGACCGGTAGAGGGTGGGGTCGCCGACGAGCCGGACGCCGACCGCCGCACCGATCCACGGAGTGCTGTTCTGCTCGGCCACCGTGGTCTTCTTCAGCACCACGTACAGGTAGTTGCGCTCGTCGGACAGTTCCGGGGTGGCCGGGTCGGCCGACTTCTCGGTCTTGCCCTCCCGCACCATCTCCTGCGCGGTGATCCAGTACGTCCAGGGGTTGCGGTCCATCATCACCTCGCGGGCCGTACCGGCGGTGAGCTGCTGGCGCGTCGAGAGGGTGAACCGCATCGGGTGCTCCCGGGCCACCGGGTCGAGCTCGTCACAGACGTTGTTGTTGTCGGTACAGGTCTGCAGGACCGGGTGGTGGCCCTCGTGGGCGCCGGCGAACTGGACCTCGCCGTGGTTCGGTGCCTGGAAGTACTCGCTGCCGGGCACGGTGTTGCCGGCCGGGTCGACGGTCAGCTCGTACACGCCGGTGTGGTAGATCCATTCGATGTCGGTGGTGCGTCCCCACCGAGCCATCAGGGACGCGGGCGCCAGCCCGGTCCCGCCGTCCTCGTTGGACCACACGATGGTGTACCGGAGCTGGTACGAGCCGTCCGGCTGGGGCGTGACCTCGTGCCAGGCGATCAGCGGCACGTCGGTGAAGGCGTTCTGGTAGGCGCCGCCCCAGGCGTCGAGGGTCCGGCCGTACAGCACGGGCGCGTGCGCCGCGACGGCGTAGTCGGCGCTGCCGGAGGTGACCTCACCGAACCGCACCCCGGACACCAGCGCGAGCGTGCCGCCCCGGCTGCGGTCGGTCGCGAGCCGCAGGGTCAGCCGGTGCGCGCCGCGGCCGAGCCGGCCGAGGAAGTACTCGTGCCCGGTGGGCGTCGCGGAGCCGATCACGATGTCGGTGACGTACCTGCCGTCGACCTGGGCGGACAGCACGGCCGATTCGTGGCCGGACACGCCCCAGTTGACCCCGGGCGCGGAGGTCGTCAGCCGCAGGTACGCCTCGCCGGCCCGCCGCAGGGCGAACGGGCGGTGCGCGTCGTGCCCGGCACTGATCCGAAGCGGGGCCCGGTCCTGGCCGCGCGCGACGGCGCCGGGCGCCAGCGACCCGAGGACGGCGAATGCCGCGATGATCAGCGCGGCGAGGATTCGGACCGGCCGGTGCCGGCGGGCAGCGGAATGCCCCATGTCCACCTCCGAGGTAGTGCTCGCACCATTCGAGCGGATACGAGTGTCTCGCAGATGGACCGAACGTGGTGGCCCGGTGGCGACGTGATGTCGGTCCCGGACCCGCGCCCGGGTGGTGGCCGATTCGTCAGCCGGGTCGTCAGTGCGCGTGTGCCCCGAGATCCCCGACCTGGGCCGCACCGTACGCGGCACCGGCCCGGGCCTGCTGCTCGCGCACGGCGCCGCCTCAGCGCCCCTGCTCTTGGTGTGCGGTCCCCGCCGTCGGGCCGGCTCCGCACCCGACCGCGCGAAGCCCGGCGCATCCCCGGCAGTCGCAGTCCAACAGGGCGAGACCTGGCAGCGGTGGCTGGGCCGGGCAGCAGTGAGTTCGGTCAGCCGGACAGGCCGAACGGGGCCGGGGGCGGCGTCGGCGCGGGCTGTGCGGTCGCGTCGGTGACCGGTACGGCGCCGGAGGCGAACCGGGCGAGCTTGTCGCCGGTCATCACCCGCCCCGGGAAGGCGTCACCGGCTGCCAGCCGGGTCAGCTCGTCGACGGGCAGTGGGCGGTGCCCCGCGACCAGGACCAGGTTGCCGTACCGTCGGCCGCGCAGCACTGCGGCGTCGGCGACGAGCAGAAGCTGGTCGAAGACCGCGCGCAGCGTGGCCACCTGGGACCGCGCGAAGGCGCACCCGGCGCCGTCCGCGACGTTGGCGAGCAGGAGCCCGCCCGGGCGCAGCACCCGGTCCACCTCGGTCACGAACTCCACCGTGGTGCACGAGACCGGGATCCGGGCGCCCGCGTACACGTCGACGAGAACCACGTCGAACGCGTCCGCGCGCAGCGTGCCGAGCACCTCGCGGGCGTCGCCGACCCGGATCCGGGGCCGGCAGTCGCGGGCCAGCGGCAGCTCCCTGCGTACCAGTTCGACCAGGGCGCCGTCGCACTCCACCACCCGCTGCCCCGACCGGGGGCGGGTGGCGGCCACGTACCGGGGCAGGGTCAGCCCACCGCCGCCCAGGTGCAGGACGGAGAGTGGCTCACCGGGCGGGGCCGCGTGGTCGAGGACGTGGCCGAGCCGCCGGACGTACTCGAACTCCAGCCGGGTCGGTTCGCTCAGATCCACGTGCGACTGCGGCGCCCCGTCCAGGGTGAGCGTGAACGCGTCCGCACGGTCCGGGTCCGGCACCAGCGCCGCGAGGCCGGAGTCGACCCTGATGCCGCTGACCTGACCGACCCGCCGCCGTCCGCGCCCCGCTGCCACCGGTCCAGTATCGGCGGGACGTCGCGCCGGCGGTCCGGGCGGGTCGCCGGCCGCGGGTTTCGCGCCGCCCCGGGCGGCCGGACCACCTTTCGGCGGAGCTGTACCTGGTGTCCCGGCTCTTCCTCGTTGCCCGGATCGATCGGCGCACTAGTATCGTCCACAGGGACCATGCCGCGGTCTCCCCCGGCCGGGGAGCAGCCGGGTTTGTGGCAGCCGCGCTGTGCGCAGCCGTCTGTCGGCAGCTGTGGAGGGCAGGGCGTGGAACGGCCTAACTGGGCGCCGGAGCAGGTCGATCTCGACCGCCCCAGTGCCGCCCGCATGTACGACTACTTCCTGGGCGGTTCGCACAACTTCGAGCCCGACCGGCACGCCGCCCGCGCGGCGATGGCGATCATCCCCGAACTGCCGGAGGTCATGCGGGCCAACCGGGCCTTCCTGCGCCGCACGGTGCGCTTCGCGCTCGGCGAGGGGATCCGGCAGTTCCTCGACATCGGCTCCGGCATCCCGACCGTGGGCAACGTGCACGAGATCGCGCAGTCGATCGAACCGTCGGCCCGCGTCGCGTACGTGGACACCGACCCGGTGGCGGTGGCGCACAGCCGGGCGCTGCTCGCCGGCGACGACCGGACGGCGGTGCTGGCCGGCGACGTACGCGACCCGGTCGGTCTGCTGGGCGACCCGGAACTCGGTCGGCTGTTCGACCTCGGCCGGCCGGTGGCGTTGATGATGGTCGCGTTGCTGCACTTCGTCCCGGACGAGGACGACCCGGCGGGGCTGATCGGCCGCTACCACGACGCGCTGGCGCCCGGCAGCCTGCTGATCGTCTCGCACGGCACCGCGGACGGGCGCCCGGACGAGGGCGCGAGGCTGTCCCGGCTCTACCGCGACACCACCAACCCGCTCAACTCCCGTACCCGGGACGAGGTGACGACGCTGTTCGACGGTTTCGACCTGGTCGAGCCGGGCGTGGTGTTCGTACCGGAGTGGCGGCCGGACGACCCGGGGGACGTGCCGGACGATCCGGGGCGCTTCTGCGCGTACGGCGGGGTTGGACGCAGAGGATGACGGCGTCCGGGTCGGTCGATCCACCGGTCCCGGCGACCGGTGTGGACCGGTTGTCCCGATCCTGGGCCGCCGTGGTGGCCGGCACCAGCTACGTGCCGATCGACGGCGCCGAACTCGCCGCGCACCTGCTCCCGCTGGCCGACCGGTTACTGACCGCGCTGGGCGCCGGCACCGCGCCGGATCCGGTCGGTGGGCCCGGCGCGGCGGTGGGTCGGGCGCTGGTCGCGGCGCACTTCACCAACACCGAGACGCTGCACCGGACCCTGGTACTGCTCGGCAACGCGCTGCCCGCCTTCCCCGGTGGCGCCGACCGGGAGTCCCGCGCCGCGCTGCTGTCCGCGCTGGCCACCGGATACGCGGGCGCACTGCGGGACCGGACACTCAACGAGCAGGAGGCGATCCGGCAGGCCGCCATGACCGCGCAGGCCCGCGCGGAACGGGCGCTGCGGGACAGCGAGGCCCGCTTCCTGGCGGTGTTCCGCGGCGCCACGACCGGGATCGCGCTCGGCGACCTCACCGGTCACATCATCGAGGCCAACCAGGCTCTCGGCGCGATGCTGGGCCGCTCGACCGAGGAGCTGAGGGGCCGGGGCGTCTTCGACCTCGTACACCCGGACGACGTCGACGACCTGCGGGCGCAGATCTACCAGCGGGTCGCGTCGGGGACGGTGGAGCGGGTACGCACCGAGAAGCGCTTCATCCACAGTGACGGTCGGGTGGTGTGGGGGCTGCTCGCGGTGTCGGTGGTGCGCGACGCCGAGGGGCGGCCGAGCTACCTGGTCGCGATGGGTGAGGACAACACCCGCCGGCACGAGCTGCAGGACCGGTTGACCTTCCGTGCCACCCGCGACTCGTTGACGGGCCTGGCGAACCGGACCCTGTTCACCGAGCGGCTGCAGCAGGTCTTCGACCGGGCCAGTGCGACGAGCCGGCTGGGGTTGTGCTTCCTCGACCTCGACGGATTCAAGATCATCAATGACAGTCTCGGTCACGACATCGGCGACCGGCTGCTGCGCGTCGTCGCCGACCGGTTGTCCGCGGCGGTGGGCGACGAGCACGTGGTGGCCCGGCTCGGCGGGGACGAGTTCGTCATCCTGGTCACCGATTCGACCGGCGAGGAGCAGCTGACCGGGCTCGCCGAGCGGGTGCTCTGCGCGTTGGCCCCGCCGATCGAGCTCGACGGCCACGAGCTGGCGGTGTCGGCCAGCATCGGGGTCGTGGAACGGTCCACCTTCGGCACCGGACCGGCCGAGGTGATGCGCGCCGCGGACATCACCCTGTACTGGGCGAAGGCCGAGGGCAAGGGCCGGTGGGCCACCTTCGACGCGGACCGCGACGCCCGGGAGGCGGCCCGCTACCAGCTGTCCGAGGCGATGCCGGCCGCCCTGACGGCCGGCGAGTTCAGGGTCGCGTACCAGCCCATCATCTCCCTCGACGACGGCTGCCTGGTCGCCGTGGAGGCCCTGGTGCGCTGGCTGCACCCGCAGTTCGGGCTGCTCGCGCCGGACGAGTTCCTCGGCGTCGCCGAGGAGACCGGCCTGGTGGTCCCGCTCGGCCGGTGGGTGCTGCGCACCGCGTGCCGGCAGGCCCGGTCCTGGCTGGACCGGTACGGCTGGACCCCGCTGGTCAGCGTGAACATGACGGTGCGGCAGGTGTGCGACGAGGGGCTGGCCGACGACGTACGCCGGGTCCTGGCCGAGACCGGCCTGCCCGCGGACCGGCTGCAGCTGGAGCTGACCGAACGCGCGCTGATGGACACCGAGCCGCTCGCCGCGCTGCGCCTGCTCAACGACATGGGGGTCCGGATCGTCATCGACGACTTCGGCACCGGGTACTCCAACCTGGCCCACCTGCGTCGCGCGCCGGTCAACGGCATCAAGCTGGCCCGCTCGTTCACCCGCAGCTTCGACGCACCGGAGCATCCGGACCGGGTGGACCTGGCGATCGTGCGGACGCTCGTGTCGCTGGCCCACACGCTGGAGATGGAGGTCATCGCCGGCGGGGTGGAGACCCCACGGCAGAGCGAACGGCTCCGTGAGGTCGGCTGCGAGCGGGGGCAGGGGTGGCTGTTCGGCCGACCGGCGGAACCGGCCGAGATCGATGGGCTGCTGGCCGGTGGCCCGGTCAGCCTGCACGGCTGAACGCGGCCGGCCGGGGCCGTTTCCGGTGGTCTCGGGCCGGTGCCCGGCACCCGTCGGGCCGATGCCCGGTACCCGTCGGGCCTGGCGGGACGGGCCGACGTCACTAGGATCTCGGGGCATGGGCGATCACGTACTGGTGCCGTGGGACCTTCGGGACATGATGGGCGGTTGGCCGGCCGAGCTGCGGGTCGACGTGTGGAACGGCGAGGGTGAGCCGCCGGCGGACGTCTCGGACGTGACCTTCTACGTGGTGCCGTACGCCAGACCGCACACCGCCGAGCTGCTGCGCGACATGCCCGAGCTGCGCGTGGTACAGGCCCTCACCGCGGGTTACGAGACGCTGCTGCCCCTGCTCCGGCCCGGCGTCACGTTGTGCAACGGTCGCGGGCTGCACGACGCGAGCACCGCCGAGCACGCGCTCGGTCTCATCCTGGCCGCGCAGCGGGACCTGCCGGTGTGGGTGGACAACCAGCGGGAGAGCCGCTGGGACTCGCACTTCACCCGGTCACTGGCCGACAGCGAGGTGGTGATCGTCGGCTTCGGCTCGATCGGGCGGGCGCTGGAACGCCGGTTGCTCGCCGCGGAGGCCACCGTGGTGCGGGTGGCGAGCCAGGAGCGGCCCGAGGAACGGATCCACGGCGTGGACGAGCTGCCGGAGCTGCTGGCGGGCGCGGACATCGTGGTGCTGGTACTGCCGGAGACCGACACGACGGTCGGGCTGTTCGACGCACCGCTGATGGCGGCGCTACCGGACCAGGCCCTGGTGGTCAACGTCGGCCGGGGCCGGACCCTGGACACCGACGCGCTGGCCGCGGAGACCGGCTCGGGCAGGCTGCGCGCCGCGCTGGACGTCACCGACCCGGAACCGCTGCCCGCCGACCATCCGCTCTGGCGCCACCCGAACGTGATCATCACGCCGCACGTGGCGGGCGGGTCGGCCACGTTCTACCCGCGGGCCCGCCGGCTGGTGGCCGACCAGTTGCACCGCTTCGCCTCCGGCCAGGAGCTGCGCAACGTGGTACGGCGCAGCGGTACGGCATGAGGGCGGTGCGCTGGCACGGCCGTGCCGACATCCGTGTGTCCACTGTGGATGACCCGCCGGCTCCCTCGGAGGGCTGGGTGCTGCTGCGGGTACTGGCGTGCGGGCTGTGCGGTACCGACGTCGAGGAGTACACGGCGGGACCGGTACTGGTGCCGACCTCTCCACACCCGCTGACCGGGCGGTGCGCCCCGCTGACCCTGGGCCACGAGTTCGTGGGGGCGGTGGCGGCCGTCGGCGCCGGCGTGACCCTGACGCCGGGCACCACGGTCGCCGTGGACGGCAACATGTGGTGCGGCCGGTGTTCGTGGTGCCTGGCCGGTCGGCAGAACCTGTGCCCGCAGCTCGCCCAGCTCGGCCAGCAGGCCGACGGTGGCCTGGCCGATCTCGTCCTGGCTCCCGCGTACAGCTGCGTGCCGTACGCCGGCATCGAGCCGACCGTGGCGGTCTTCGCCGAGCCGTTGTCGGTCGCGGTACGTGCCGTGGCCCGCGGCCGGGTCGCGCCGGGAGACCGGGTGGGTGTCGCGGGCGGCGGGACGATCGGACTGCTCACCGCCCAGGCGGCGCGGCTGGCCGGCGCGGCGACGGTACTGGTG
>JBAUUM010000576.1:0-4577 GCA_049582705.1 Actinocatenispora sp. | reverse complement strand
GCTCTGCGCGATCCGGGTCAGGCGGGTGACCAGCACGGAGACCGCCACCCCGGCGCCGGCGAGCGCGAACCCGCCGACGAGCTGCGGCCAACCGTCCCCGACCCGGGCGCTGCCGTCCGGGAACGCCGCCAGTGCCGGCCACAGGAGTGCGACTCCGGCCACGCCCAGGACCGTCAGCAGTACCGCCGGGCCGCGTGGGTCGCCCATTCCGGTGACCCCGAACGGCAGTGCCGTGGTGCTGCGCGGACCGGCCGAGGTGTCGTTCATGATCGTTCCCCGTATCGCGCTCGGTGCAACCGACGCCCGGCGCCGCACCGGGCAGATCCGGTGCCACACCGTACTGTGCGTCACCGTACCCGGCGGGGACACCGAGTCGGCGTCAGACGCCCACCCGGCGCCCGGCGCGGCACCCGGCGATCATGGTCACGTCGGACGGGGCGCCTGGTACTCGTCCAGCAGCGCGTAGGCCCGTACCGGGAAGGTGCCCATGCCCTCGACGGCCACCGGCGCCGCGTGGAAACGGAAGTCGTACGGCGGAAGTTGGTCCAGCCCGGTCAGGTGTTCCACCACGGGGATCCCGGCGCCCAGCAGCGCGGTGTGCGCGGGACGGGTGCCGTCCTCGCTGTCGTCGATGTTCAGCGAGTCGATCCCCACGAGCGCCGGCCCCTGCTCGACGAGCCAGGCGGCGGCGTCCCCGGTGAGGAAGGGATGCCCGGTGCCGTAGCTCTCGGTACCCCAGTGCCGGTCCCAGCCGGTATGGATCAGCACGGCCCGGCCGGTGACGTCGTACGGCAGCAGCGCGGCCCGGTCGACGGCGCGTTCCGGTCCGCCGAGCACCCGGACCACCACGCCGTCCAGGTCGGCGAGCCGGGACAGCGGCAGCGCCGCGAGGTCCGGCCCGTCGACGAAGCGGTGGAACGGGCTGTCGACGTACGTGCCAGTGTTGGCGATCATCGAGATGTTGCCGATGGCGAACTCGGTGCCGGGCGCGTAGTGCTCGCGGGACGCCTGCCGCGTGAGGTGCTCACCGATCTCGGGGGTCGGCAGGCCCGGCAACGTGACCATCCCGTGCCGGACCACGTGGCTGAGTTCGACGGCTCGCCGCCGTGTCGGGCGCGGGGAGGCCGCGGCGCCCCGGGACCCCTTGTGCGGCTCGCGCACCATCTGCTTGCCCTGGATCCGCACCGATTCGACCATCAGCAGCCCGAGATGGCGGACGAGAAGCTCGCCGAGGTCGCCGTCGTCGACGTCCGGTCCGGGTACGTCCAGTCGAAAACCCTGGGTCTGGAGGCCGCCGCCGTTGGCGAACGTCACCTCGGCGTCGAACTGCACCCGCCACTGCTCGTTGCTGTCGGTCATGGCCCGATGATCACATGCGCGGAAGCCCGTCCACGAGCGCAATTCGGCGCATGACCCCGGCCCCGCCGGCGATGGCGGTGGACTGCGTCAGCCGAGGAAGGTGGCCAGGTGGGCGGCGGTCTCGGCGGGCCGGTAGTAGTAGACGAGGTGGCCGCAGTCGAGTTCGACCACGGTGAGGTCGGTGACCGCACGTTCGCAGGCCGACCGCCACGCCGGCTGGACGACCTGGGCCTTCCCGGCGACGACCAGCAGGGTCGGCACGTGCGCGGGCGGCAACGGTACGGGCCGGCTCAGCTCGCCGATCACCGCGATCAGCGCCGGCCGACAGTACCGCCAGTGCCAGCGGCCGTCGTCCCGCCGCTCCAGGTGCGCGTCGAGTTCCGCCTCGACGAGGGCGTCCGCGACGTCCGCCCAGCCGTTCCGGATCCGGTCCTCGCGGGCCTCGGCGCGGTCCGCGTAGGAGATGTCGACGGCCATCCGGTCGGCCGCCGCCATGGCCCGCCCGGGTTCCATGCCGGTGCCCGGGTCGAGCAGGGCGACCCGGTCGACCCGGTCGGGGGCGGCGTTCGCCAGCCGCAGAGCCAGTACGCCGCCCAGCGAGTGACCGACGACCGGAACACGGTCCAGGCCGTACTGGTCGAGCACCGCGAGCAGGTCCTCGACGTGCCGGTCCAGGTCCCACGGCGGCAGCACCGGCGACTGACCGTGACCGCGCAGATCCGGTGCGATGATCCGGTACCCGTCGAGCCGGCCGGCGAGGTCGGCGAACCGGGCGCCGTGCCCGGACAGGCCGTGCAGGGCGAGCAGCGGGCGGCCGTCGGCCGGGCCGAACCGGTGAACGTGCAGCGTCACGCGGTCACCTCCGGGGACCCGGGGGTGGCGGAGGCGCGGGGGGAGCCCGACCGGGCGGCGGGAAAGATCATGCCGGCAGTGTGTCAGAGGAGTCCCAACGACACCGTCCGTGACTGGCGTCTCAATCGGCGGGAGCGACTTCGCACCTCGGCGACAGTCACGTAACGTGGCCAGCATCGTGTACCGCGGCCTGCTCCTTCGCTGCCGCGACGAGGTCAGCTAGGACCGGCACCTCGTCGCGGGGTTACCGCGCGCCGGTCGACGCAGGGCCATACGGAGCGAACCTGACGGGCTCACCGTCCCGGCAGAACCCCACGAGGCCCCAGCCGCTCGACGGATCTCGGGACGACGTCACCACCAGCTGCCGTCCGCCCGGCGATCGCACCGCCTCCAGGTACGGACCGTTTCCCGCGGCCAGCCGCACATCCACGACCGGCCGCCGGACGCGACCACCCGAGCGTGTCCCGCCCGTACCAGCTCGCGACATCCGGTACCGCAGCCGAAGGAGCATCTCCCATGACCGGGAAGGTCCACCCGGATCCGTTCAACCGCCAGCAGCAGTCCCCGATGCCGTTCCACCGGTACCAGCCGTTCCACACGATCAACCCGGTGGAACTGCCGGACCGGACGTGGCCGACGAAGCGCATCGAGCGCGCGCCGCGCTGGCTGACCACGGACCTGCGGGACGGGAACCAGGCGCTGGTCGACCCGATGAGCCCGGAACGCAAGCTGCGCATGTTCGACCTGCTGGTCGAGATGGGGTACAAGGAGATCGAGATCGGTTTCCCGGCGGCCAGCCAGACCGAGTTCGACTTCATCCAGGGTCTGATCCGGGACGGCCGGATCCCCGACGACGTCACGATCTCCGTACTGACCCAGGCCCGCGAG
Source organism: Actinocatenispora sp. (assembly GCA_049582705.1). GTDB lineage: Bacteria > Actinomycetota > Actinomycetes > Mycobacteriales > Micromonosporaceae > Actinocatenispora. Next base: position 1,478 of record JBAUUM010000576.1, on the reverse strand, counting down.
CACCTCATCGAACGCACCGTGCAGAGCCTGGTCGGGGCGCCGCGCGCCACCGTCCACATGTACGCCGCGGCGGCGCCGGTGTTCCGCCGTACCGTGTTCGGCTTCCCCGGGGACGGACGCGCGCAGACCAGCGCGATCGCGGTGGAGGGCGCGCAGGCCGTGGTCAAGTTCGCGGAGCAGTACCTGCCGGACACGGACTTCGGCTTCGAGTACTCGCCGGAGATCTTCATGGACACCGAGCTGGACTTCGCGCTGGAGATCAGCGAGGCCGTGATGGACGTCTGGCAGCCCGGCCCCGGCCGCGAGATCGTGCTGAACTTCCCGTGCACCGTGGAACGCTCCACCCCCAACGTGTACGCGGACCAGATCGAGTGGATGAGCCGGCACCTGTCCCGGCGGGAACACGTCTGCCTGTCGGTGCACACGCACAACGACCGGGGCTGCGCGGTCGCCGACGCCGAACTGGCGGTCATGGCGGGCGCGGACCGGATCGAGGGTTGCCTGTTCGGCAACGGTGAACGCACCGGCAACGTGGACCTGGTGACCCTGGGCATGAACCTGTACAGCCAGGGCATCGACCCGCAGATCGACTTCCACGACATCGACGAGGTCCGCCGGACCGTGGAGTACTGCAACCAGATCGGCGTGCACGAGCGGCACCCGTACGCGGGGGACCTGGTGTACACGGCGTTCTCCGGCTCGCACCAGGACGCCATCAAGAAGGGCTTCGAGGCCCTGGAGGCGTCGGCGGCCACGACCGGCAGGGCGGTCGAGGACCTGCCGTGGGAGATCCCGTACCTGCCGATCGATCCGCACGACGTGGGCCGCAGCTACGAGGCCGTGATCCGGGTCAACTCGCAGTCCGGCAAGGGCGGCGTGGCGTACCTGCTGAAGTCCGAGTACGGCCTCGATCTGCCGCGACGGCTGCAGATCGAGTTCTCCGGCGTGGTGCAGCGGCACACCGACTCGGAGGGCGGCGAGGTGTCGGCGGCCCGCATGTGGGAGATCTTCCAGCGCGAGTACTCGGTGGACCACCAGGCCGACCGGCGGATCGAGATGCACCGGTACGTCACGAGTTCGGTACCGGAGGACAAGCTCGAACTGGGCGTCGAGTTCAGCCTCGACGGGGTGCGGCACGAGTCCCGCGCGGTCGGCAACGGTCCGATCGACGCGTTCGTCCGTGCGCTGTCCGATGTGGACGTACCGGTCCGGGTGATGGACTACGCGGAGCACGCGCTGACCGCGGGCGGTGACGCGGTCGCCGCCGCATACGTGGAGTGCGACGTCGACGGCCGGACGCTGTGGGGCGTCGGTGTGGACGCCAACATCACCACCGCCTCGCTGCGGGCGGTGGCGAGCGCCGTGAACCGGATGCCCCGGTAACGTCCCCGCTCCCTGCACGGGCTGTCGGCCGATCCTGGCCGGCAGCCCGTTTCGCCGCCTCAGCACGTGGCGCGGCGGGGGCAGAGCAACGCGGC
>JBAUUM010000575.1:0-3146 GCA_049582705.1 Actinocatenispora sp. | reverse complement strand
GACGGGCGGCCGGCGGTGCGGTGGTCGGCGCCTCCGGCTCCGCCGGCAGCAGCCGGCCGACCCGGGCACGGACCTGCTCGGCGATCTCGTCCGGCGCGGCGCCCGCGTCCACGATCAGGTAGCGCTGCGGATCGGCCCGGGCAAGGTCGAGGAACGCCTGCCGGACCCGCTCGTGGAACGGCAGCGACTCGGACTCCAGCCGGTCGGCGGCCCCCCGGTTCGCGACGCGCTCCAGACCGACCCGCGGCTCGATGTCGAGCAGTACGACCAGGTCCGGGCGGAGGCCGCCGGTGGCCCAGTTGGACAACCAGCCGATCTCCTCGGTCGGCAGCGTGCGGCCGGCGCCCTGGTACGCCAGGGACGAGTCCACGTACCGGTCGCTGACCACGACGGCGCCGCTCTTCAGCGCGGGACGGACCACGGTCGCCACGTGGTGGGCGCGGTCCGCCGCGTACAGCAGCGCCTCAGCGCGCGGCGACACGCGGGTCTCGGCGGGCAGGGTGTCCCGGTCCAGGACCAGGCCCCGGATCCGGGCACCGACCTCGGTGGCGCCGGGTTCCCGGGTGACCACGGCCTGCCGGCCCCGCACCCGCAGCCAGGCGGCGAGCTTGACGACCTGGGTGGACTTGCCGGCGCCCTCACCGCCCTCGAACACCACGAAGACGCCGGAGCCGGTGGCCTTCTCGGGCCGGCCGAGCGGCCGGCCGCGCATCGAGGACCACAGGTCGGGCAGCAGCGGCACACCGCGCTTGTCGTCCATCTGCTTGAGCGCGGCGTAGCCGGCGAACACGCCGAAGACACCGGCGATGAGCAGCAGCAGCCGGGTCGCGCTGATGCTGATGCTCAACGGTCCCAGGTGCAGCGTGTGCGAGGAGCCCAGGCCGACGAGGATGCTGGACACCGACAGGGTGAGCAGCAGTACGCCCTGCACGGCGACCTGGATGAACGAGTACACCCGGCCGCGCATCGCGTCGTCGATCTCCGCGCCGAGCAGCGTGATGCCGTTCAGGAAGGCCATCCCGGCGCCGGCCCCGACGACGACGGTCAGGATGGCGGCGACGAACAGGTGCGGCGCGACGGCCAGCAGGCCCACGGCGCCCGTGGCCAGGATGATGGACAGACCGAACCAGCGACGTCGGGACAGCGCGCCGACGATCCGCGGACCGGCGGTGATGCCGATGCCGAGGCCGACGAACAGCAGCGCGAACAGCAGGAAGAAGCTGGAGTCGCCGCCGCCGAGGGACTTGGCGTAGAAGCGGCCCGTGCCGATCACCGCGCCGGCGGCGGCGAACGCGCCGAGGATGCCGAGCACCAGCCCACGGGCGAACGGGAACCGGGCGACGTATCGCCAACCGTCCATGAACTGCCGGAACATGCCCTGGCTGGGGGCGTCCGGCCGTCCCTCCCGGTGCCCGCTGATCTCCCGGATGCCGAACCACACCATCAGCGCGGTGGCGGCATAGGTGAGCGCGTTGAGGAACAGGGCGATCGAGTACGAGTCACCGAAGCCGAGCGCGCCGATCAGCCAGTTGAGGAACGACAGGATGACGCCGGCGAGGATCGGTGTGACGCCGTACGTGGTGGCCATGCCGAGCTGGTTGGCCTTCTCCAACCGGGCGCGGGGCACCAGGTTGGGCACCGACGCCTCCTTGGCGGGCGCCCACATCATCTGGCACGTCTCGATCATGAACGTGGCGATGCCGGCCCAGCTGGCGGTCAGGTACTTGCCCGCGACGATGCCCACCACCGGGATGGACGCGTAGAGCAGGAACCGGATGGCGTCGCAGATGACCATCGTGCGGCGCCGGTCGAAGCGGTCGGCGAAGACACCGGCGACCGGACCCAGCACCAACGCGGGGATCAGTCGCACGACGATCGTGCCGCTGAACGCCGCACCCTGCGCGGTCGGGTTGTCGAACAGGCTGGCGGCGAACGTGCCGGTGGCCAGGATGCCGAGCCAGTCACCGATCGAGGAGAATCCGAGCACGACCCAGAGGCGGCGGAAGGCGCGGAACCGCAAGATCGCCCGCAGCTCCGCCAGGCCGGACATGTCCATCTGACCGGTGGCGTCCTGGTCCGGTCGCGCGTCGTCAGCAGGCTGGTTGGCGATGGCAGTACCCTCCCCGTCCGTACGTGCGTCCACTGTATCGGCGTACCCCGAGGCCAGTTCAGCGCGACTCACACGACGTCCGTCACCCGCGCGGAGGTTTGTGAGAAGTACTCGCGTTTATCGGGTCGCGGCGCTAGGTTACCGGCTATGACGGGGACGCTGCGGGCACGTTACGACGCGGCCACGGCCGGCCTGGAGGCCCCGTTCGCCATCGTCGACATCGCCGCATTCCGGGCAAACACGGCCGCGTTGCGTGCCCGCGCCGTGGGTCGGCCCATCCGGGTGGCGAGCAAGTCCGTCCGCAGCCGGCCGATGATCGACCTCGCGCTCGCCGAACCCGGCTACGCCGGCGTGATGGCATTCACTCTGGCCGAGGCCGTCTGGCTCGCCGGCGCCGGCTGCACCGACGTGCTCGTCGCGTACCCGTCCGTCGACCGGGCCGCGCTCGCGGCACTGCGGGACGAGACCATCGCGGCGCGGGTCACGCTCATGGTCGACTCCACCGAGCACCTCGACCTGGTCGATTCGGTGCTGCCGGCGCACCGCCCCACGGTACGGATCTGCCTGGAACTCGACGCCTCGCTGCGGATCGCCGCGGGCCGGATCCACCTGGGCGTACGGCGATCCCCGGTGCACACCCCGGCGCAGGCCGGGGCCGCGGCGCGGGACATCGCCGCCCGGCCCGGCTTCCGGCTGGTCGGGGTCATGGCGTACGAGGCGCAGATCGCCGGCCTGCAGGACCGGCCTGCCGGTCGGCCGCTGTACGGCATGGCGATCCGGATGATGCAGCGTCGCTCGGCCGCCGAGTTGCGGGCCCGCCGCGCCGCCGCGGTGGCGGCGGTCCGCGCGGTGGCCGACCTGGAGTTCGTCAACGGCGGCGGCACCGGCAGCGTGCACAGCACCGTGACCGAGCCGGCGGTGACCGAGGTCGCCGCGGGAAGCGGGCTGTACGGCCCGGCCACGTTCGACGGCTACACCGCATGGCGCCCGCAGCCGGCCGCGTACTTCGCGCTGCCCGTGGTCCGTCGCCCCGGCC
>JBAUUM010000574.1:0-3142 GCA_049582705.1 Actinocatenispora sp. | reverse complement strand
CCTGGCCGGTACGCCGAACGCCACCGGAGCGCCCGCGCGGACCTACCAGCGGCCGGTACGGGCGTTGAGTACCGACAGGGCCGCGACCCCCGCCGTCGAGGTGCGCAACACGCTGTCGCCCAACCGCAGCGGTACCGCGCCCGCAGCGGTGAACGCGGCCAGTTCCTCCGGCGACACGCCGCCCTCCGGGCCCACCACCAGGACCACGTCACCGGTGGTCGGCAGCTCGACGGAGGCCAGCGGCTCCTTCGCCTCCTCGTGCAGGACGAAACCCGCGGCGGCCCCGGCCAGCAGACGCGACACCGCCGCGGTGTCGGCATGCCCGGTCACCACGGGCAGCCACCCCCGGCGGGCCTGCTTGCCCGCCTCCCGGGCCACCAGCTCCCAGCGCTGCCGGGACCGTTCACCGCGCTCGCCGCGCCACTGCACGATCGAACGGGACGCCTGCCACGGCACGATCTCGTCCACGCCGACCTCGGTCATGGCCTGCACCGCGAGTTCGCCCCGGTCACCCTTGGCCAGTCCCTGCGCGACGACGAACCGCACGGCCGGCGTGGGCACCCGGCGCCGCTCCAGTACCCGCAGGTCGAGGGCGCCCTTGCCGGCGGTGGTCACCGCGCACTCCAGGATCCCGCCGGCGCCGTCGCCGATCAGCAGCCGCTCACCGGACCGGAGCCGCGCGACGTCCGCCGCGTGCCGGCCCTCCCGGCCGTCCAGTCGGAACTCCTCGTCGACGGGAAGCGTGTCGACCAGGTACAGCGGGAGGCTCACGCGTGACCGTTGAAGGCGTCACGCATCCGGGAGAAAAAACCGCCACCCGGCCGGGCCGGCTCGATCGCCTCCTCGCCCCGCAGCCGGGACAGCTCCTTGAGCAGTCGCTCCTGTTCCGGGTCCAGCTTCGTCGGCGTCTTGACCTCGAGGTGGACGAACAGGTCGCCACGACCGGCGCCGCGCAGCCGGGGTACGCCCTTGCCGCGGATCTTCAGCGTGCTGCCGTGCTGGGTGCCCGCCTTGACCTCGACGTTCTCCTCGCCGTCGAGCGTCTTGAGGGTCATCTGGGTGCCCAGCGCCGCCGCCGTCATCGGCAGTACGACGCGGCAGTGCAGGTGCTCGGACTTGCGGCTGAACACGTCGTGCGGACGCTCGTGGATCTCCACGTAGAGGTCACCGGGCGGGCCGCCGCCGGGCCCGACCTCGCCCTGACCGGCGAGTCGGATCCGCATGCCGTCCTCGACCCCGGAGGGGATCTTGACGGTGACGGTGCGGCGGGTCTGCACCCGGCCGTCCCCGCCGCAGGTGCCGCACGGGTTCGGGATCACGGTGCCGAAGCCCTGGCAGTTGCCGCACGGGCGGGTGGTCATCACCTGGCCGAGGAACGTGCGCTGCACGCTCTGCACCTCACCGCGACCGCCGCACATGTCACAGGTGGCCGGGTGGGTGCCCGGCGCCGTGCCGGCGCCCTGGCAGGTGCCACAGACCACCGCGGTGTCCACGGTGAGCGGCGCCTCGATGCCGAACGCGGTCTCCTCCAGGTCGAGGTCGAGCCGGATGAGCGCGTCGGCGCCGGGCCGGGTGCGGGGCCGTGGCCCACGCGACGCGCCGCCCCCGCCACCGAAGAAGGCGTCCATGATGTCCTGGAAGCCGACGAACGGTCCGCCCGCGCCGCCGGCACCCATGCCGCCGCCACCGGGCGCGAGCGGATCCCCGCCCATGTCGACCATCTGCCGCTTCTGCGGGTCGGACAGCACCTCGTACGCGGCGTTGATCTCCTTGAACTTCTCCTGGGAGCCAGGCTCGGAGTTCACGTCGGGATGGTACTGGCGCGCCAGCTTGCGGTACGCACGCTTGATCTCGTCCGGCGTGGCCTCGCGGCTCACGCCGAGGATCGCGTAGTAGTCGTTGGCCACTGCGGTGTCGTGTCCTTCGTGTCGGAATGGGGCGAGTGTCGGGTCAGCCGGTGCGCAGCGCGGCCGGTTCAGTTCTGGGCCAGCAACTCGCCAACGTAGCGTGCCACGGCCCGGACGGCCGCGATCGTGCCGGGGTAATCCATGCGGGTGGGACCGAGCACACCGAGCCCGCCGACCACCACGGCGCCGGGCCCGTAACCGGTGCTCACCACCGACGTGGTGCGCAGTCCCTCGTACTCGTTCTCGTCGCCGATCCGGATCCGCAGGGTGGTGGGCGACTCGACCTCACCGATGAGCTTCAGCAGGACGACCTCCTCCTCCAACGCCTCCAGCACGTGCCGGAAGGAACCGGAGAAGTCGAGCGCCGGGCCCCGTGCCAGGTTGGCGGTGCCGGCGAGGGAGAGTCGTTCCTCACGGCGCTCGATCAGGGTCTCCAGCAGGATCGTGGACAGGGTGGCCATCGCCGGACGCAGATCCGGGACGACCTCCTCGACCAGCGACTCCACCAGCAGCGGCGTCTCGGACAGCCGACGCCCGGCCAGCTTGTCATTGATCTTGGAGCGGAGTTCGAGCACGTCCTCCTCGCCCAGCGGACCGGGGAGGTCGACGACCCGCTGCTCCACCCGGCCGGTGTTGGTGATCATCACCAACATCAGGCGTCCCGCGCCGAGCGTGACCAGCTCCAGGTGCCGCACGGTGCTGCGGGACAGGCTCGGGTACTGCACGACCGCGACCTGCCGGGTCAGCTGCGCGAGCAGCCGCACCGTGCGGTGCACGATGTCGTCCAGGTCGACCGCGCCGGACAGCAGCCGCTGGATGGCGCGACGCTCGGCCGGCGACAGCGGCTTGACCGTGGAGAGCCGGTCCACGAACAGCCGGTAGCCCTTGTCCGTGGGCACCCGACCGGCGCTGGTGTGCGGCTGGTGGATGTAGCCTTCCTCCTCCAGCACGGCCATGTCGTTACGGACCGTCGCCGAGGAGACGCGCAGATGGTGCCGATCGACCAGGCTCTTGCTACCGACCGGTTCGTGGGTGGCGATGTAGTCCTCGACGATGGCGCGCAGTACGTCCAGCTTGCGGTCATCGAGACTCACGCCGACCACCTCCCTGCGCCGCTCGCGAGCCTGGCACTCCGAGACATCGAGTGCCAGTGTACGTCCCCGCGCCCTCTGTCCGCTCCTCCCGGAAACGTCACATCCCGCGCCAGGACGGTTACCGGACGCCCGCCGGGGACC
>JBAUUM010000573.1:0-6171 GCA_049582705.1 Actinocatenispora sp. | reverse complement strand
GGCGGAGGCGGCCGGCACGGGAGGTCGTCGCGCCGGACCGGAAGGCGTTTCGTCCTGCCCCGCCGGCGGGCGGGCGAAATGCCGTAACGGCCGGTCACCTGGGTCGCGCCTCGCTCAGCTCTCTGGCGACTGGGCGGTAACCTTCAGGCCGTGGACCACGGAGAGAAGACCCGCGCGGTGTCCGAGCTTCTCTCGGTGAATCTGCTCGATCCGAAGTCGCTGATCCAGACGTTCGGCCTGTTCGGCGTCTACGTCGTGATCTTCGTCGAGACCGGTCTGTTCTTCGGATTCTTCCTGCCCGGCGACACGCTCCTGTTCATCGCCGGAGTGGCCACCTCACCGGTCGCCACCCGGATGCTCGGCGACCACCTGTCCCTGCCGGCGCTGATGGTGGGCGTCCCGGTGATGGCGATCGCCGGCGCGCAGCTCGGCCACTATCTCGGCGCCCGGTTCGGCCGCGCACTGTTCGAGCGGCCCGAGTCACGGATCTTCAGGGCGCAGTACGTGGAGAAGGCCGAGTACTACTTCAACCGGTTCGGCGCGGCGAAGGCCGTGGTGCTGGCCCGGTTCATCCCCGTGGTGCGGGCGTTCCTCAACCCGGTGGCCGGGATCCTGGAGATGCCGGCGCGCCGGTTCCTGATCTGGAACGTGGTCGGCGGGGTGCTGTGGACGGAGTCGATCCTGCTGCTCGGCAACCGGGCCGCCGGCGCGATCCCGCCCGAGGTCATCGACCGGTACATGCTGCCGGTGATCGCGGTCATCGTGGTGGCGTCCGTGGTGCCGATGCTGCTCGAACTGGTCCGGAACATGCGCCGGCGGCGCGCCGCACCGGAGCAGGCCGGGAAGGCCGACTCCGCGGGCAGCCGCGATCCCCAGCATTCCCGTGATTGACGGCATTCGTCAGTATTCGTCGGCATTTCCCGGGACACTGCCGGGCAGCGGGGCGTGACTCGTTCGTCTATGAATGAGGCATGGAGTTCCGGGTGCTCGGGCCGGTGGCTGCCCGGGACGGTGAGCGGGAGTTCCCGGTGGGAAGCGCCCGCGAACGCACCGTGCTCGCCAACCTGCTGCTCCACCACGACCGGTTGGTGCCGATCGACCGGCTGATCGACGCGCTCTGGTCGACGCCGCCACCGACCGCCAAGGCGCAGATCCACAACCTGGTGAGCAGCCTGCGCCGACGCTACCGGGGCCACGGCGACGTACTGATCGTCACCCGGCCCGGCGGGTACCAGCTGCGGCTCGGCCAGCACACTCTCGACCTCGTCGAGTTCCGCGACCTCGTCGGGCGCGGCACCCGGGCCGCGAACGCGGGGGAGCACGGCGCGGCCCTCGACGCGCTGAGCGACGCGTTGGCCCGGTGGCGGGGTGTCGCGCTGGCCGACGTGGCCGAGCAGTTCGCGGCGGACGCCCGGCCCACACTGGAGGAGGAGTGGCTCGCCGCCACCGAGACCCGCATCGACGTGCAGTTGGCGCTGCGTCGCCACGACGACGTGCTGCGCCAGCTCGGCGACCTGCTCGCGGACCATCCGTACCGGGAGCACCTGTACCGGCGGCAGATGCTCGCGCTGGTCGGCGCGGGCCGTTCGGCGGAGGCGCTGGACGTGTACCGCACCGCGTACCGGCGACTGTCCGACGACCTCGGCATCTCCCCCGGGCCGGAACTGCGCGACCTGGAGCAGCGGATCCTGCGCGGGGAACGGGTCGCGCAGTCCACCGAGTGGCGTACGTTGCCGCGCGAGCTGCCGACCGCGCCGGGGCAGCTGGTCGGCCGGGAGGCGCTACTCGGCCGCATCCGCGGCGAGTTGCGCACCCCGGCGCAGGCCGCCCAGCCGGTCGTACTGGTCGGGCCCGGCGGTGTCGGCAAGAGCGCCCTGGCGCTGACCGTCGGGCACGACGTGTCCGACCAGTTCCCGGACGGTCAGCTGTACGCGGATCTGCGGGGCGTGCAGGAGAATCCGGCCGATCCGCACGCGGTGCTCGGCCGGTTCCTGCGGGCACTCGGGGTGGCCGGGTCGCAGTTGCCGGACGATCTCGAGGAGCGGGTCTCGATGTACCGGAGCCTGGTCGCCGGGCGCCGGATCCTGACCGTACTGGACGACGCCGGCAGCGACTCGCAGGTCCGCCCGTTGCTGCCGTCCGGCACCCGGTGCGCGACCCTGATCACCTCCCGGCGCCGGCTGCCCGGCCTGATCAGCGCGTTCCGACACAGCGTTCCCGTGCTGACCAAGGCGGACGCGGTACAGCTGCTGACCCGGAGCGCGGGCAAGAAGCCGCTCGGCACCGGACCCGACCCGGCCATGTCCATTGTGGACATGTGCGGTCAGCTTCCGCTGGCGGTGTGCATCGCGTCGGCGCGGCTCGCGGTCCGGCCGGACTGGACGATGGAGGAGTTCCGGCAACGGCTGGAGGCCGAACGCGGCCGGCTCGACGAGCTGACCGCCGGCGACCTGGACGTACGCGCCAACATCGCGCTCAGCTACCGCACCCTGAAGCCGGTCGCGCAGCGACTGTTCCGCCTGCTGGCCCTGGCGCCCACCGCGCAGTGGCCCGGCTGGGTCCCGGGCGCGCTGCTCGGCGACGACGCGCTGGCCCCGCGCGTCATCGACGACCTGGTCGAGGTACACCTGGTGGAACCGCTGGGCCGCGACGCGGTCGGCCAGGCACGGTTCCAGATGCACGCCCTGGTACGCGCCTTCGCCGCGGAGGCCGCCGCCGCGCACCCGGACCGCGCCGGCCAGGAGGCCGCCCGGGGCCGGCTGCTCGCGGGCTGGTTCGGCGCCGCGACCATCGCCAACCAGGGTGTCGCGCACGGGATCACGTCCGCGGTCGGGCTGTCGGCACCGGCCGCGCCGGACGACGCCGCCCGCGCCGCGCGGCAGGAGCCGGGCGCCTGGTTCGAGGTCGAGCAGAGCAGCCTCGCCGACGCGGTCCGGCTCGCGGTCGAGCTGGACCTTCCGGACGTCGCCGGCGGGATCGCCCTGTGCTGGAGTGGATTCCTCCTGCTGCGCGGCTTCCGTACGGAGCTGGACCAGGCCCTCACCGCGGCCATCGGCGTCGCGCGCGCCAGCGGCCCGGACGACCTGCTGATCCGGCTGCTGAGTTCGCAGTACGTGCTGCTCTCCGAGCAGGGCCGGTACACCGAGCTGGCCGGCAACGCCGCCGAGAAGGTCGCCATCGCGGACCGGATCGGTGACCTGACCTGGCGGGTGATGGCGCTGGTCCAGGCCGGCCGCGCCGCCCGTACCCTCGGCGACCTGGCCGAGGCGGAACGGATGCTGACCCGGGCGGTGTCGATCTACCGGGTCCCGGACGCCTCACCGGTGATGCTGGCCGGCGTACTCACCGCGCTGGCCGTGGTGCACGTGGAGGCCGGCGAACCGGAACGCGCGCTGCCGCTGCTGGCGGAGGCGTTGCCGTTGCAGCGCAGCGTCGCGGTGTCCCGCCAGACCGCCCTGCAACTGGACCGGTACGCGGCCGCGCTGCGCAACCTGGGCCGGCTCGACGAGGCCGAGGTGTTCCTGCACGAGGCGCTGGAGATCTCCCGGCAGCTCGGCGACCAGCTCGGCATCGCCTTCCTGGAACGCAACCTGGCCGAGATCGACATCCGGCGGGGCGACTGGGCCCGGGCGGCGGAACGGCTGGCACGGGCCCGGCAGACGTTCGACACCAACGAGCACCTCACGGACCTGGCGGAGACCCTGTCCACGATGTCGGACCTGGCCGGCGCCCAGGACCGGTGGCACGACGCGGTCGAACTGGCGCGCGGGGCGGTCGACAACGCCCGCGGCCGGTCCGGGCCGCTGGAACTCGCCCGCTTCCTGGTACGCCTCGACCACGCGCTGGCCGAGGCCGGCGACGAGGAGGCCGCGCGGGCCTGCCGCCGGGAGTGGCAGGACATCCTGCGCACCCTGCGACTCGGCACCCGGGTCCTCGGACCCCTGCTGTTCGAGCCGGCGCCACTCGACGCGGCGCCACTCGACGCGACGCCGACGGACGTGGCGCCACCGAACGGGGCGCCAATCGAGTCCGCGCCACCCGCCCCTGCGCCACCGGACGCGGCCCCACCGGACTCGGCGCCACCCGAGTCCACGCCATCCGGGGGACGGGGATCCGGGGTGTCGGCCGGCCCGACGGACGCGGACGGCGGCTGAGCGGACCGCCCGCAATCCGGAGGCGCCCGGGCCGCGGGCCGCTCTATAGTGCCCCGTGCCCTCCCTCCGTACCGACCTGGCGCTGCTGCGTCACCGCCGGTTCGCCCTGCTCACCGCCGCCCGCACGGTGTCCGTCACCGGCAACGGATTCGGCGCGGTGGCCCTCGCCTTCGGCGTACTCGCCCTGCCCGGCGCGTCCCCGACCAGGCTGTCCATCGTGCAGGCGTCCCTCGCGTTGCCGCAGCTGCTCGTCCTGGTCGGCGGCGTGATCGCGGACCGGGTACCCCGGGCGCGGCTGATGGTGATCGCCGAGCTCCTCGCCGGCCTGGGGTACGCGGAGCTGGCCGCCCTGATCCTGCTCGGGCACGCGCCGACGGTCGCGCTGGCGGTGCTGGCCGCACTGGCCGGTCTCGGCACCGCGCTGTTCGCCCCGGCGTACGCGGGCCTGCTGCCCGAGGTGGTGCGGGCGGACCAGTTGCACGCCGCGAACGGGTTGCAGCGGCTCGGGGTCAACGCGGGCCAGGTCCTCGGGTTCGGGTTGTCCGGCGTCGCGGTCGTCCTGATCGGTCCGGGCTGGACGCTCGCGATCAACGCGGGATCATTCCTGGTCAGCGCCGTACTGCTGGGGTCGCTGCGGGTCCCGCCGGTGTCCCGCCCGGGCGGGAACCCGGTACGGGAGCTGCGGGAGGGCTGGCGCGAGTTCCGGTCCCGGCAGTGGCTGTGGGTCATCGTCGTGCAGTTCTCGCTGCTGGTCGGCGCGCTGGAGGCGTACGTGGGCGTCCTCGGCCCGATGGCGGCCCGGCAGTGGATGGGCGGCGCGCCGGCCTGGTCGGCGGTGCTGGTGGCGCAGATGGCCGGCAACCTGCTCGGCGTACTGGTGGCGATCCGGGTACGGCCGCGGCGCCCGATGCTGGTCGCCACGCTGGCCACGCTCACGTTCGCGCCGCCGCTGCTGATTCTGGGGCTGCACTGGCCGCTGGTGGCGATCCTGGCCGCCGTGTTCGTCAGTGGCGTCGGCATCGACATCTTCGGGGTGCTGTGGTCGGTCACGCTGCAGCGCGAGGTACCGGCGACGGTGATCTCCCGGGTCAGTTCCTGGGACCACTTCGGGTCGCTGGCGCTGGCCCCGCTGGGCCTGGCGGTCGCCGGGCCGATCGCCATGGTGGCCGGGGTCGGGCCGACGCTGCTGGGTGGCGCCGCGCTGATCGTGGTGGCGACCCTCGCGGCCCTGTGCGCGCCGGAGGTACGGCGGCTGCGCGCGCCGACGGACGCGCCGATCGCCGCCGCGCCCACGGAGGATGTGGTCCGGCCCGGATGATCCCCCCGGGTACCCTGAGCCACACGCACCGGCCGAAGCGCGACATAATCGTTCGATACCCCCGCGGGCCGGTCTCCGACCGGCCGCGCGACCGACGCCGACACCGGTGACCGCCGGAGAAGATCGATGGAACCCACTGGGCCCAGGGAATCCGAGCCGATGGAACCCAGGCCGGCGGACGAGACGCCGGCGGACACCGCGGCGTCGCAGTCCGCTCCGCCGGATGCCACGACCGCTCCTCCGGCGTCCCCGAAACCGGCGAAGACCAAGGCCGGCGCGCGTGACATCGGTCCGTTCATCGGCGTGACGACGGTCCGGGTGCACGGCGGGTACGAGATCTGTCGCGGCCGGGACGAGCACGGCCAGCGGGTCACCATCCTGACCATGGGGCCGTCGGCCGCCGAGAACGCGTCGCTGCGGGCCACCCTCGCCGAGGCGTACGACTGGGCCCGGGCGACCGGCGGGCCGGGCGGCACCGAGTTCGTGGGCGCCGACCTGACCGGCGAGCAGCCGTGGATCGCGAGTCTCGACTCCAGCCACCCGGCGGGAGTACGCCGGCTGTTCGACCGCCTGGTCAAGTCCATCCGGCCGCCCGCGCCGGGGCAACACACCGGCAACCTGCCCCGGATCACGGACACGGGTTCGATACCACGGGTCACGGATCAGCCACCCGGCGATGCGCGGCACGCTGCGCCGCCG
>JBAUUM010000572.1:0-5835 GCA_049582705.1 Actinocatenispora sp. | reverse complement strand
CCGCCGCCCTGCCCACCGGGCATGCCGGCGGGGCTGGTCGGTGGCGGGTTCATGCCCGGTGGCCGGACGAACTTGCTGGTGGCTGACGGATCAGCAGCTGGCACCGTGGCACGCCCGACGGTCCGGTTGCCCTGGCCGTCGACCGGCGGGCCGGTACGCGCCCCGGCGTTCTCGTGCGTCTGGGCCTCAGTCATGCGTCAGTCCTGTTCCTCAGGCTCGTCGGCGTTCCGTGTGATCGCCACCAGCGTCACGCCCGCAGGTAGGTCCATCAACTTGACCCCCATTGTGTTCCGGTCACGTGTCCGCCGTACAGGCTTCGCCGGAGTCCGGATCACTCCTCCGTTGGACGTGATAGCGAACACCTCATCGTCAGGTGAGACGGCAAGTGCACCCACTAGTTGACCACGTCGGGTGGTGATCTTGGCAGTCAGGACGCCCTTTCCGCCACGATTCTGGGTCGGGTACTCCTCGACGGGTGTGCGCTTGGCGAACCCGCCGTCGGTCGCGACCAGGATGTCCATACCCTCCCGGACGACCTCCATGGTGAGAAGTACGTCACCATCCGCGAAACGCATGCCGATCACGCCCGCGGTGGCCCGGCCCATAGGACGCAACGAGTCGTCCGTGGCCGCGAAACGGATGGCCTGCGCCTTTCGGCTGACCAGCAGCAGGTGGTCCTCGGGGCCGATCAGGGCCGCCTTGACCACCTCGTCGTCGTCACGCAGGTTGATCGCGATCACGCCGCCGGACCGGTTGGAGTCGAAGTCGGCCAGCTTCGTCTTCTTCACCACACCGCCCTTCGTGGCGAGCACCAGGTACGGCGCCACCTCGTAGTCGGCGATCTCGATCACCTGGGCGATGTGTTCGTCGGGCTGGAAGGCCAGCAGGTTCGCCACGTGCTGACCCTTGGCCGCCCGGTTGGCCTCGGGCAGCTCGTACGCCTTGGCCCGGTAGACCCGCCCCTTGTTGGTGAAGAACAACACCCAGTCGTGCGTGGAGCAGACGAAGAAGTGGCTGACCAGGTCGTCCTGTCGCAGCTGGGCGCCCTGGACGCCCTTGCCGCCGCGCCGCTGGGAGCGGTACAGGTCGGCCCGGGTGCGCTTGGCGTAGCCGCCCCGGGTGATGGTGACCACAACGTCCTCGCGGGCGATCAGGTCCTCGATCGACACGTCGCCGTCGAACGGCACGATCTTGGTGCGCCGCTCGTCGCCGTACTTCTTGACGACCTCGGCCAGCTCCTCGCTGACGATCTTCCGCTGCCGCTCGGGCTTGGCGAGGATGTCCTGGAGGTCGGCGATCTTGACCTCGATGTCGGACAGTTCCTCGATGATCTTCTGACGTTCCAGCGCGGCCAGCCGCCGCAGCTGCATGTCGAGGATCGCGGTGGCCTGCACCTCGTCGACGGTGAGCAGGTCCATCAGGCCGGTACGGGCCACGTCCGCGCTCGGCGAGCGGCGGATCAGCGCGATGACCTCGTCGAGCTGGTCCAGCGCCTTGACCAGACCGCGCAGGATGTGCGCCCGCTCCTCGGCCTTGCGCAACCGGTACTTGGTGCGCCGGACGATGACCTCGATCTGGTGCTTGACGTACAGCTGGATGAACTGGGCCAGGTTCAGGGTGCGGGGCACCCCGTCGACCAGGGCCAGCATGTTCGCGCCGAACGTCTCCTGCAGCTGGGTGTGCTTGTACAGGTTGTTCAGCACGATCTTGGCGACGGCGTCACGCTTGAGCACCAGCACCAGACGCATGCCGGTACGGCCGGAGGACTCCTCGCGGATGTCCGCGATCCCGGAGACCTTGCCCTCCTTGACCAGTTCCGCGACCCGCTCGGCCAGGTTGTCCGGGTTGACCTGGTAGGGCAGTTCGGTGACGACCAGGCAGGCGCGACCCTTCGCGTCCTCCTCGACGTCGACGACGGCACGCATCCGGATCGAGCCGCGACCGGTGCGGTACGCGTCGATGATGCTCTGGGTGCCGACGATCAGGCCCTTGGTCGGGAAGTCCGGACCCTTGATGATCCCGATGAGCTCCTCGAGCGCCTCCTCCTCGGTGGCCTCCGGGTGGTCCAGGCACCACTGCACGCCGGCGGCGACCTCGCGCAGGTTGTGCGGCGGGATCCTGGTGGCCATGCCGACCGCGATGCCCTCGGAGCCGTTGACCAGCAGGTTCGGGAACCGGGCCGGAAGTACGTCGGGCTCCCGGGTGGTCCCGTCGTAGTTCGGCGAGAAGTCGACAGTGTCCTCGTCGATGTCCCGCAACATCTCCATGGCGAGCGGATCGAGGCGGCACTCCGTGTACCGCATGGCCGCGGCCGGGTCGTTGCCCGGCGAGCCGAAGTTGCCGTTGCCGTCGATCAGCGGGTAGCGCAGCGACCAGGGCTGCGCCATCCGCACGAGGGTGTCGTAGATCGCCGAGTCGCCGTGCGGGTGGTAGTTGCCCATCACCGCGCCGACGACCTTGGCGCACTTGACATAGCCGCGCTCGGGACGTACGCCGTCGTCGTACATGCCGTAGAGGATCTTGCGGTGCACGGGCTTGAGCCCGTCGCGTACCTCCGGCAACGCCCGGCCCACGATCACGCTCATCGCGTAGTCGAGGTAGGAGCGCTGCATCTCGACCTCGAGCCCGACCGGCTCTATCCGGTCTCCGCCACCCGGCGGCACCGTCGTCTCGGTCACGAATTACCTCTCGCTGTGGATATCGCTGTGGATATTGTGGATTTCTCTTTACTCAGCGCGTTTTCATTGCTGCGGAGAGCTAGATATCCAGGAATCGAACGTCCTTGGCGTTGCGCTGGATGAAGTCCCGTCGCGATTCCACGTCCTCACCCATGAGGACGCTGAACAGCTCGTCCGCGGTTGCCGCGTCGTCCAGCGTGACCTGGGACATGATCCGGGTGCCGGGGTTCATCGTGGTGTCCCACAGCTCGTGGTAGTTCATCTCGCCGAGGCCCTTGAACCGTTGGATGTCGTCGGGCTTCGCGTTCGCCCGCTTCTCCTGACGGAGCCGCACCAGACCGTCGCGCTCCCGGTCCGAGTAGGCGTACTGGACGTCGTCGCCCTTCTTGTTCCACTTGATCTTGTACAGCGGCGGGCGGGCGAGGTACACGTGGCCCATCTCCACCAGCGGCCGCATGAACCGGAACAGCAGGGTCAGCAGCAGTGTCGAGATGTGCTGGCCGTCCACGTCGGCGTCCGCCATCAGCACCACCTTGTGGTACCGCAGCTTGGCGATGTCGAAGTCCTCGTGGATGCCGGTGCCCGCGGCGGTGATGATCGCCTGGACCTCGTTGTTCTTCAGCACCCGGTCGATGCGGGCCTTCTCCACGTTCAGGATCTTGCCCCGGATCGGCAGGATGGCCTGGATCTGCGGGTTACGCCCCTGCTTGGCCGAGCCACCGGCCGAGTCGCCCTCGACGATGAAGATCTCGCACTCGCGCGGGTCGGTGGACTGGCAGTCCGCCAGCTTGCCCGGCATCGAGCCGGCCTCCAGCAGGCTCTTGCGGCGGGCCAGCTTGCGGGCCTGCGCCGCGGCGGCGCGGGCCCGGGCGGCCGCGGACGCCTTCTGGATGACGATCTTCGCCTCGCTGGGGTTGCGCTCCAGCCAGTCCGCCAGCCATTCGTTGCTGACCCGCTGTACGAAGCTCTTCACCTCGGTGTTGCCGAGCTTCGTCTTCGTCTGCCCCTCGAACTGCGGGTTCGACAGCTTGACCGAGATGATCGCGGCGAGGCCCTCCCGAATGTCCTCACCGGTCAGCTTGTCGTCGCCCTTGAGGAGCTTCTTCTCCGTGCCGTACTTGTTGACGATGCTGGTCAGCGCCGCCCGGAAGCCCTCCTCGTGCGTGCCACCCTCATGCGTGTTGATCGCGTTGGCGAACGTGTAGACGCTCTCGCCGTACGACTCGTTCCACTGCATGGCGACCTCGATCGCCATGCCCTCGGTCTCCGCCTCGAAGGCCACCACTGACTTGTGCAGCGGGGTCTTCTTGGCGTTGAGGTGGGCCACGAAGTCGGCGATGCCGTTCTCGTACTGGAAGGTCTCGACCCGTACCTCGGGATGGTCGTCGTCGACCCGCTCGTCCCGGAAGACGATCTTCAGGCCGCCGTTCAGGAACGCCATCTCCTGCAGCCGGCGCAGGATCGTCTCGTGGTTGAAGGTGGTCGTCTCCATGATGGAGCCGTCCGGCCAGAACAGGACGCTGGTGCCCGACTCGTTGGTGGCCTCCCCCTGCTCCAGCGGACCGGGCTTGGAGTGCTCGTAGCGCTGCCGCCACACGTAGCCCTTGGTCTTGATCTCCACCTCCATGCGGGTGGAGAGCGCGTTGACCACGGAGACGCCGACGCCGTGCAGACCGCCGGACACCTGGTATGCCTTGCCCTCGAACTTGCCGCCCGCGTGCAGCACCGTCAGCGCCACTTCCACGCCGGGCTTCTTGAGCTTCGGGTGCAGGTCGACCGGGAAGCCCCGGCCGTTGTCGTCGACCCGGACACCACCGTCGGCCAGCAGAGTCACCACGATCGTGTCGCAGTAACCGGCCATGGCCTCGTCGACCGCGTTGTCCACAACCTCCTGGACCAGGTGGTGCAGGCCACGCTCACCGGTCGAACCGATGTACATACCCGGCCGCTTGCGAACGGCCTCCAGCCCTTCCAGGACCTGAATCGAGGCTGCCGTGTATTCATTCTGGTTCTGCTTGGGGGCTGCCACCCTCAGTCACTTTCTCTACGACCCGGCAGGGACGTCACCGGACGCAGGGGGTCGGGCGCACGCGGATGGACGAACGACACGCAGCAGCGCCTGTCCGCGGGTGGAGAACCCGGAATCCGGACGACGATGCACAGGCAACACGAGCGCCACCGAACCACGGTCAGCGCCCAGGCGTGCCGGCCGACACCCGCGCGTGCGGGTCGAACGGCTGAACTTCACGGTCAATCTTACTTGCCCTCAGTGACATAACCGGTATCCGGCACCCCTGTAGTGGCCGAGAAGACGAGAAAATCCCCAGGGGCGCATCCCCCTACGGACCTCACGCCGTCGCCTCGCACACGCCAGGTGCGAGCGCAGCACACAGAATTCGGGAATCAACCCGGTCGACCGCCCAACCGAACAACCACCGGTCGCATCAATCAGGGCGAGGGGAACGGAGGGCGTCGATGAGGACGGAACTCGAACAAGAGTACGTCGCGTACGTGAACGGACGAGTGTTGTCGCTGCGCCGCACGGCGTACCGGCTCTGCGGGAGCTGGCACACCGCGGAGGACCTGGTGCAGGACACCCTGGCCAAGCTGTACGTGCACTGGAAGCGGGTGTCCGCGGCGCGCTCGGTCGACGGATATGTCCGACGCGTAATGCTCAACACCTACCTGGAGCAGGTGCGCCGACCGTGGACGCGGCGGCTGTTCCCCTCCGCGTCACCGCCGGACCTACCGGCACCGGAGCCCGACCGCGTCGGACCGCTCGACCTGCGGGGTGCGCTGCGTCACCTCGCCGCCGGCCAGCGGGCCGTCCTGGTCCTCCGGTACTGGGAGGGGCTCTCCGTCACCGAGACCGCCGAGGCTCTCGGCTGCTCGACCGGCACCGTCAAGAGCCAGACGTCGAACGCCGTCGCCCGGCTCCGCAAACTGCTACCCGAGTACGTGGGCGCGTCGCTGCGATCCGACGCGCTGGTCCCGCCAAGGAGCGAATCATGAGCGACCAGCAACTCCACGACCTGTTCACCGGTCAGGACGCCACCGAGGAACCGGCACTGCCGCCCGGCTTCCTCGAGACCACCATCGGCCGCGGCCGCCGGTCGGCGCGCCGCCGCCGGATCCGTACCTCCGTGTTCTCCGGGGT
>JBAUUM010000571.1:0-6243 GCA_049582705.1 Actinocatenispora sp. | reverse complement strand
GCGGGTCGCCGCCCGGCCGACCTTCGCCGTGGTGTCCAGGTCGTCGCGGTCGCTGTCGCTCATCCACTGGTCGAGCGCGCCGGTGCCGACGGACAGGACGGTGCCACCCCGGCCGAGCCACTTGCTGCCGCGGAGCAGCGAGTTGCGGGCCGCGGCCTGGTCCGGGTTCGCCTTCCAGTACGGCTCGATCCAGACCCGGCCGCCGCTGGGGGTGGTACGCCAGTGGCCCTGCGTGTAGTTGCCGAGGGTCACGGTGTTCAGCCAGTTCAGCGCCTGGCTGCCGGCGAAGTTGAGCTGGCCCGCGCCCCATCCGCCGAGCGCGAGGTCACCGAGGAAACCGGGCTGGAACGGCGGTACGACGAGGCCCTTGAACCCGTCCAGCCAACGACTCACGGGGTTCCAGTCCGGCCCGTCCAGCGCACCGGAGTGCTTGGCCGCGGCGACGTTGTTCTTCGTCGGCCCCTGGGTGAGCATCGACGAGACCCGGGTGCCGCCGTCGACGATGTCCTCGTGGTACGCCTTCCACCACTCGGCCTTGGCGTGCCCGACGGCCTTGACCTTCGCCGCGTGGATCTGTCCCGCCGTCGGCGGCTTGCCCTCGGTGCCGGTCGCTCCGTAGTGCCCGTCGGACCCGGCGGCGGCGTGCAGCCCTGCGACGATGTGGTCGACCCGCTTGTTGAAGCTCTTGATCTTGGCCGCCCAGTACCGGGTGACCACCGCCGCCCAGGCCAGCGCCGCGTTGCTGGCCTGCGCACTGGCCTGGATCGGCAGGCCGGCCGCCTGCAGTTCGGGCGCGCACATGCCGTTCCAACTCGCGATCGCCGGGGAGTACGCGCGCCGGGTCGCGTCGGCGTTGTCGACCGCGCCGCCCGCGTTCTTCAGCAGGCCCGCGCCGCACGACTCCAGCGACCCGACGTCCGCCGTGTGCTTCTCGAACGGTTGCACGTCAACCTCCCAGCGCCCGGCGGGCGTCAGCGACCAGTGATGGGCCGGCTCAGCACCGTGTGGGTGCCGCCCAGTTCGGTGCCGGCGCGTCGCAGGTCGGCGGCGCCCTGCAGGTCGCCGTCGGCGACGGTCTTCGAGGCGTACGCCGCGTTGGTGCCCTGCAGGGTGGCCTGCGCGGCGACGCTCTTGAGCAGCGGGTTGATGTCCGACAGGAACGTCTCGAACGCGTTCGCCACGACGCCGTGCCCGCTGCCACTGGCCGCGTTGCGCAGCAGCGTCTCCGAGTGCCCGGCCCAGGTCTCCCAGTCGGTGGCGGTCTCGGCCGTGTTCCGTCCCGCGCGTGACACCGGATCCGGATGCATGTCGAGGTACGACACAGCGTCTACCACCTTCCGGCACGGAGGGCCCAATCGCCTACTACCTTGCATTTGACCAGAACTGTGCCCGTATCACCAGCCGGCGACCCCCCGAAGTTCCGCGCAACCGGGTCAACGGCCGGCGGTGGCGTCCCGGTCGGCCGGCGCCGTGTCGTGCTCGGCGCCTGCGGCGTCGTGGTCCGCCGCGACGTCGGGAGCGCCGGCCGGCCCGACCTCGGTGTCCGACCCGTCCGGTGGGCACCAGGCGATCTGGACCTGCGCGGCGGCGCCACCGCGACCGACGTACGTCGCGCGGCCCACCGGCATCCGCTGCGCGGCGACCCCGTTGACCAGCCGGCCCTCCATCCGGTCCCCGGAGAACAGGAAGCCCGGGGTGCCGACGTCGTTCAGGGCCTGCAGCACGGGCTCGAACATGGCCCGCGAGATCCCCCCGGTACGACGCGACACCACCAGGTGCAGGCCCAGGTCACGGGCCTGCGGCAGGAAGTCGAGCAGCGGCAGCAGCGGGTTGCCGGACGCGGTGCAGACCAGGTCGTAGTCGTCGACCACGTACAGCACCTCCAGGCCCTTCCACCAGCTGCGGTTGCGCAGCTGCTCGGACGTGACGTCCGGGCCGGGCAGCCGGGCCGACAGGGACCCCGCGATCTCGGCGGCGACCTGCTCGGCCTGCTGCTGCGCGGTGCAGTACGCGAGCAGGTACTCCGACGGCACCACGTCGAGCAGGGACCGCCGGTAGTCGACGAGCACGATGCCGAGCTGGGCCGGGGTACGCCGGGCCAGGTAGCCCTTGAGCAGCACCCGCAGCAGGTTCGTCTTGCCGGTCTCGCCGTCGCCGTAGACGAGCAGGTGCGCGTCGCCCGACTCCAGGGTGACGCCGGCCGGGCCGAGGTCGTGTTCGGAGACGCCGACCGGTACGCCCTCGTCGGCGGGGTCCGCGGCGGGCAGGTCCCGGAACGGGTGGACGGTCGGCAGTACCTGCACCCGGGGTACGGCACCGCGCGGCCACCGCTCGTTGACCGCGCGGACCAGTTCGCGCTGCGCGGCCTGCAGCCCGTCGGTGTCGGCCACCCCGTCCACCCGCGGCAGCGCGCACTGGACGAGCAGGTTGCCCTCGATCAGGGCGCGGCCGGGGGCATCCTTGGAGATCTGCTCCATCACCTTGCGGTCGAACTGGCTGTCGAACGGGTCGTTGAGGCGCAGGTCGACGTGGCCGCCGAAGGACGCCTGCATCCGCATCCGGACCTGCATGCTCTGCGTGACGCTCAGGACCACGTGCACGCCGTAGTTGAGGCCACGGGCGGCGATCGCGCCGACGGTCTCCTCCAGCAGCTCGTACTCGTCCCGGAAGGACGCCCACCCGTCGACGACCAGGAACACGTCGGCGGGCACCTCGGGCGGTACCCGGCCGGCGGCCCGCGCGGTACGCAGGCCCGCGGCGGAGTCCAGTCCGTACCGGCGGAACAGTTCCTCCCGACCGTCCAGAATGGACACGACCTCGCCGATGGTGCGGCGCAGCCGTTCCGGGTCGACCCGGCTGGCCACGACGGCGACGTGCGGCAGTTCCTCCAGCGACAGCAGGCCGCCGCCACCGAAGTCGATGCAGTAGAGGGCGACGTCGCCGGGTGCGTACCGGAGGGCCAGCGAGCTGATCATGGTGCGCAGCAGGGTGGTCTTGCCGGACTGCGGCGCCCCGGCGACCACCAGGTTCCCGCCGCCGCCGGTGAAGTCCCACTCCAGCGGGAACTGGGCCTGCCGGCCCGGGTCGTCGACCAGTCCGAGCAACGCGGCCACGGTCCCGGCGGCGGCCCGCGCGTCCGGTGCCTGCACCCGGTCCAGCGGCAACGCGCCGGGCAGCGGGTCCAGCCACACCGGGCGGGCCGGTTCGACGCCTGCCGCGGCGAGCCGCTCCACCACGACGTCCAGTACGGTGCGGTCCCGCGGCAGGCCGGGTTCGTCGACCACCGGACCGGTACGCCGGGACGCGGCGGCCATCCGGTCCAGCCAGGCGCCGAGGCCGTTGAGCGCCAGATAGGGCACGACCGGCAGTACGGTCCGCACCGACTCGTCCGGCGGCTGGTACGGCGCGGACACCAGGGCCGCCTTGAACCGCGCGAACACCGTGGTGTCGACCTTCAGGTAGCCCGAGCCGGGTTCCGGCGGCAGGTGGTACGCGTCGGGCACGCCGATGACCTCGCGGCTCTCCCCCTCGGAGAAGGTGCGCAGCCCCACCCGGTACGACAGGTGCGACTCCAGGCCGCGGATCTTGCCCATCTCCAGCCGCTGGGTGGCGAGCAGCAGGTGCACGCCGATGGACCGGCCGATCCGGCCGACGGCCACGAACATCTCGGCGAAGTCCGGGCGGGCGGTGAGCAGTTCGCTGAACTCGTCGATGATGACCAGCAGTTCCGGCAGCGGCTCCAGCGGCGCGCCCTGGTCGCGCAGGGCGTGGTACGAGGTCACGTTCGGCAGGTTGCCGGCCCTCTTCAGGATCTCCTGGCGGCGCTGCATCTCCCCGTACAGGGCGTCGCGCATCCGGTCGACCAGCGTCAGGTCGTCCTGGAGGTTGGTGATCATGCCGGTGTTGTGCGGCAGGTCCCTCATTCCGGCGAAGGTGGCGCCGCCCTTGAAGTCCACCAGCAGCAGGGCCAGCCGCTCCGGCGGGTGGTTGATGACGATGGACGAGACCAGGGTGCGGAGCATCTCCGACTTGCCCGAGCCGGTCGCCCCGACGATCAGCCCGTGCGGTCCCATCCCGCCGTGCGCGGACTCCTTCAGGTCGAGCATCACGGGGCGGGCGTCGACCCCGACACCGATCGGTACCCGCAGGAACTCCCGCAGCGGCCGGGGCCGCCAGCTCACGCCCGTGTCGAGCCGGGCCACGTCCGGGACGCCGAGGATCTCCGGCAGCCCGACCGTCTCGCTCAGCGCGTCCACGTTCTCCTCGACCACCAGCCGCAGCGGCGCGTACAGCCGGGCCATCGCGGGCAGTGTGCCGGCCGGCATCCGGTCCACCCGGAACGTCCAGCCGGTGGACTCCTGCCGCGCGGTGCCGTCCGGCTCTACGGTGACCCGGTCGGTGACCTCCTCGGGTTCCTCGCGACGGTTGCCGAGCAGCATGATCAGGTGGATGCCGAGGTCGGCGAGGGCCACCGACCGGTCCTTGGACTCCAACCCCCACACGCTGGGCAGGTGCTCGCCGTCGACGAGAACGACCAGGTGGCGCTGGCCGGCGGCCCGCTGCCCGCGGCGGCGCTGCAGGGCGTCGAGCCGGGCGTCGATCTCCGGCTGCAGCAGCTCGGCCATAGCCGGCACGCTGCGCTCCATCAGGCGTGCCGGGATCTCGCCGTCCAGGACGGCCGGGTCCTGCACGTGCGGCAGCCACTTGGTCCAGTCCCAGTCGGCGGCGTGCCGCTCGTCGCGGACCACGGCGAGCCGCACATCTTCCGGGGAGTGGAAGGCGAGCAGCTGACCGAGCAGCGCGCGGGCCAGCGCGCGCCCGGCCGGGCGGTCACCGAGGACGCTCAGCACGCCGAGGTCGCGCAGGTCCAGGCAGACCGGCTGGTCGTGCAGCACGGAGTACCGGGCCCGCAGGTCCCGGGCCGCCTCCAGGCAGACCGGGTCCGCGGCGGACAGCGGCGTCACCTCGCTGGCGGTACGCATCGGGGTGGCGATGGGCTGGTCGCCGACGCCCGCCCGCAGCTGGAGGAAGTCGGGGTCCGTGAGCCGCCGTTCCCACCGGCGGGCGTTGGTACGGGCGACATCGAGCAGCCGGCGCGGTTCCGGATGGCACCAGTCGGCCCGCGCGCGTTGCCGGGCGATCGTGCTGCGGGCGGTGCCGCGCAGATGCTCGACGTAGTCGAGGTACCGTTCCCGGTCCTCGCGCAGCTGACGGCGAGGCCCGATCCGCTGACCGATCAGCATCACGGCACCGACCGCGACCGAGGCGACGAGGAACAGCAGGCCGGCGACCGCGTACAGCGGCTTGTCCCGGTTGGTCAGCGCGGTCAACAGGGCGCCCGAGCCGCCCAGTACCGGCATGATGATCATGGACAGGCTCATCGCGGCGGGCGGCGGCTGCTGCCGGCCGGGCGCGTCCGTGATCACCACGTCGTCGTACGAGACGGAGGGCGGCGCGATCCGCGCCGGCCTCTTGACCAGCGTCACCGCCACCCGGTACCACCACCTCGCGAGACTGGGCAAGAATGCTGCCGGTGTGGTGGACCGTCCGGCAGGACGGCGGCCCACCGCCGCACCTCGTACTCTATGGGCCGGATCCATCGGGGCCGATGCCCCACCGCCGCCGGATGGAGCGTGACAGGGTGCCCACCGCGTACAGCCGGGTGACGGTGGTCAGCGGGTCACGTCGGGTGGATCTCGCGCTGCCGAGCGCCCTTCCGTTGAGTGACGTGCTGCCGCAGGTGCTCCGGTTCTGCGCGCCGGACGAGACCCCGCACACCCCGGCGTCCTGGTACGTGGCGCGGGTCGGCGGACACGAGATCGCCCTCGACCAGACCCTCGACGACGTCGGCGTGGTCGACGGCGACCTGTTGGAACTGCTCACCCGTACGACGCAGCCACATCCGGCGTACGTCGAGGACGTGCGGGACGCGGTCGAGGACGCCGTCGACGACTCCGGCCGGCTGTGGCAGCCGCGGACCAGCCTCGCGTTCGCGTTCACCGCTGTCGCGGTGGGCCTCGCCGCGCTGCCGCTGCTGGCGTCGTCCCGGCAGACCGGCCACGCCGGCAGCCTGGTCACCGCGATCGTGCTGGCCGGCGCCCTGGTCGGCGGGACGTGGTTCGCGACGGCGCGGGGATTCCGGTGGCCGCCGCAGCTGCTGGCCGGCACGGCCGTGCTGTGGGGCGGCGTGGCCGGCTGGCTCGCGGCGAGCTGGCTGGACTGGCCCGGTCCGGCGCGGTACTC
>JBAUUM010000570.1:0-2033 GCA_049582705.1 Actinocatenispora sp. | reverse complement strand
TCCGTAAAGGGCTGAGCAGGGGTTCAGCGCCGCAGCATGCCCGCCAGCGCGACGGTCTGCGGCCAGCGGACCTTCGCGATGAGACCGAACACCACGCCCAGCAGGATCGTGACCACCGCGACCGGGGCACTGTCCGGCAGCAGGAACAGGTTCGTCAGCGTCGCGCCCACCATGAGGCCGACGAGCCCGATCGCGGCCAGGCCGGAGAGCCGCGGAATCAGCAGGCCGACTGCGCCGGCGACCTCACACGACCCGGTGAGGTAACGGAACCACTCGCCGAAGCCGGTGGTGTGGAAACTGGCCACCGTGGCGGGATCGCCCAGGAGCTTGGGCATCGCGGCGAAGACGAAGAACGCGGCCAGCAGTACCTGCACGACCCAGACGGTGATGTTGACGGCGCGGCCGGGCTTGGCGATCGCCATGGCACGGACATTGTTCTGGCTCATTGGATTCCCTCTCGCCTCACTGCGGAAGACCTGCTCACCCGTACAGACGAGGGACCGCCGGAGAACTCATCGGTGGACCGCAGGAAATTTCCGCGCATCCCGCTCGCACTCCCGTCCCGGCGTCCGCGCGTGACACGTCCGGCCCGAGCGTGGACCGGGGACGGTGCGGGCCGTGGCGCGCGGGGGCCTCGGGAGTACCGGGAACGTTGCGAGCGTGCGGACCGGGCGTGCCCGTGGCCGCTACCAGACGACGGGGAGTTCGGCCAGCCCGCCCAGCAGCCCCGCCTCGACCGGGATCCGGTCGACCGGTACCGCGAGCCGCAGGCCGGGCATGCGCCGGAACAGCGAGCCCAGCGCGAGCTCCACCTCGATCCGGGCGAGGCTCTGCCCGAGGCACTGGTGGATGCCGTACCCGAAGGCGAGGTGCCCGCGGGCCGACCGGCGCAGGTCCAGCACGTCGGGGTGCTCGACGAAGCGCGGGTCGTGGCTGGCCGCGGCGAGGGCGACGAGTACGCCCTCACCGGCCCGGATCCGCACCCCGGCGAGGTCGACGTCCGCGGCGGCGACCCGTGGCGCGATGGTGACCACCGACAGGTACCGCAGCAGTTCCTCGACCGCGTCGGGCAGCGCGGTGCCGCCGGAACGCAGGGCGGCGAGCTGGTCCGGGTGTTCCAGCAGCGCCAGTACGCCCAGCGAGATCGCGTTGGCGGAGCTGCCGTGCCCGGCCACCAGCAGGATCAGCGCCAGCGCGAGCACCGTGGCCCGGTCCACCGCGCCGTCGGCGAGCGGCCCGGCGACGAGTTCGTCGAGCAGACCCTGGCCGGGCGCGTGTCGCTTGGCGTCGATCAGCCGGTCCAGGTAGTCGCTGAGCCGTTCCATGGCGTCGGGACCCCGCTCGGGGTCGAGCCGCAACCGGGACTGCTCCTCGAAGAACTCGTGGTCGGCGTACGGGACACCGAGCAGGTGGCAGATCACCGTCGACGGCACCGGCAACGCGAACCCGGACACGAGGTCGGCGCGCCGACCGCCGGCCAGTATCCGGTCCAGCCGGTCGTCGACGATGCGCTGGATGTCCGGCCGCAGCGCGGCGACGCGCCGGTGCGTGAAGCGGGCCGCCAGCAGCCGGCGCTGCCGGTCGTGGACCGGCGGGTCGGTGCCGATCAGGGTGCCGTTCAGCGACGCCGTCCGCCGCGCGGCGGTGGGCCGCGCCGGCACCGGGAAGTCCGCACGGGTGCGGTCGGAGGACATCCTCGGGTCGGCGAGCATCGAGCGTGCCTCCGCGTGCCCGGTCACCAGCCACACCGGCCGACCGTCGGGCAGCCGCACCCGACTGACGGGTCCCGCCTCCCGTAGCGCGTGGTACCCCTCCGGCAGGCGGTACGGGCATTCCCGGCGGGTCGGCAACGTGGGCACGCTCATCACCGGCCTCCTCGCATGAACGCCCGAATGCCCCGAGAACGGGCCGGGTAGCACTCGACAGGGATCAAACGGACCGCACCCAGCATCGCGTACGTCGTCGGGCAACACAAGAAGGTGCCGGCGCCGCTGCCACGGGCGGCCCGGTACGCGGCACCGTGTGCCTGCCAC
>JBAUUM010000569.1:0-33732 GCA_049582705.1 Actinocatenispora sp. | reverse complement strand
GTGCCCGGTACCGGGCGGCCACGTCGGCGGCGAGATCGTGCCGGCCGGACCCACCGCGGGCCGGACGCGTCGCGACGGTGACCGCCGCCGACGCATCCGGCCCGGACGGCCGAACCGACCCCGAAAGATCGACTCCTCGGCCGGTAGCCACGGATGGTCCACCCGGTGCGGCCGGTCAGGGCCGGACCTCTCAGGGCAGGATCTCGATGTACCCGTCGGTTCCGTGCACGCGGATCCGCTGCCCGTCCCGGATCAGCCGGGTGGCGTGCTCCACGCCCACGACGGCCGGCAGGCCGTACTCCCGTGCGATCACCGCGCCGTGCGTCATCAGGCCGCCGACCTCGGTCACCAGTCCCGCGATCGCGACGAACAGGGGCGTCCAGCTGGGGTCCGTGTACGCCGTGACCAGGATGTCGCCCGCCTCGAGATCGGCCTCCGCCATGTCGAGGATGACGCGGGCCCGCCCCTCGACGGTCCCGGCGGAGACCGGCAGGCCGATCAGGGCACCGGCCGGTGCGTCGGCACGCCCGTACGTCCCGACGACGCTCTCGCCGTCCGACGTGAGGACCCGGGGCGGCGTGAGCACCCGGTACGACCGGTACTCCTCCTTGCGCCGCCGGATGAGCCGGTCATCCACCCGGTTCGTGCGGACGGCGTCGTGGAACTCCTGGAACCTGAGGTAGAAGACGTCGTCCCGCTCGCGAAGTACCCGCGCCCGCACGAGCCGCTCGGCCTCCCGCAGCAGGGCCTGCTTGTAGACGAAGTACCGGCTGACCATCGCGTACTTCGGGTACTCCCGGTAGCCGTTGAAGGTACGGAGCCGGTCGATCATCCGCTCGGCCTCGTCGGCCTTCTGCTCCCCGTCCGGCAGTGCCCGCAGCCGGTCCAGGACGTCCCGCTCCTTCGTCAGGGCCTCCTGCCGGCCCTGCTCGAAGCGCCGCCCACCGGCGCCCGGCTCGAAGTTCCTGACGTTGCCGAGGATCAGGGGTACGAGCGTGGTGGGGCGCTCGCTCCACCGCGGCCTCGTGATGTCGATCTCGCCCACGCAGCGCATGCCGTACGTGTCGAGGAACGCCTGGATGGCGTCCCGCGCGTCGGGCCCGCCCTCGACCTTGGCAAGCTCGTCGAGGAAGTCGTCCTCCTCGACGTGTTCCAGGAAGGTCACCACCTCCGGATGCGGGCGGATCACGTCGGCGACGTCCAGCAGCGCCAGCCCCATCTCCGCGGTGACGTTGTGCGGGACGGACTGCGCGAACGTGTCGGCCGCGTTCTTCTCCCCCAGCCACGTCCGGAGCTGGTCGTTCAGCCACCACGTGGCCTCCATCCCGGCCATGACCACCTGCATGCTGTGCGGATCGCGGATCTGCTTCAGCTCCTTGATGTCCGCCAGGATGAAGTCGAACAGCGCCGGGCCGGACGCCGTACGGATGTCGCGCCGCACGGCGGCGATGGACGCCTCGCTGCGTTCGATCAGCTCGGTGACGATGGCCGGGTCGGTCTCGATCGGGGTGGCCGCGTCCGCACCCGGCGGCTTCCAGGCAGGACCGTCGTCCGGCACCGGTCGGATGAAGTCGTCGCGATCGAGGACACTCCGCAGCGCGTCCCCGATCAGCGGGTCGGATCGTCCCAGGGTCTCCACGATGTTCGCGCGGCTCGCCGAGGAGGCCAGGAGGGGGGTGACGTCGACGAACAGCCGCCCGCCGGCCTCGGCCATCGGTCGAGGGGTCGTCAGCTGCCAGAAGGAGAGCCCGAGCGGCGTCATGGGGTCGGTCATCATCTGCTGGTGACCCACGGAGACGTAGACGTGGTTCGCGTCGTCGTCGGCCTCGGGGATGGGGAACAGCGTGGTGATGGGCCGGCTCTGCACGATGTGGACGCCGTCGTCGACGAGGCACCATTCGATGTCCTGGGGACGGCCGAAGTGCGCCTCGATCCGCCGCCCGAGCCGCACGAGCCGAAGGACATCCTCGTCCGTCAGCGCCGGTTGTTCCTGCCGCTGCGGGTCGATCGCCACCTCGTGCGTCCCGCCGGTCGGCAGGGCGAGGATGGCGCGTTCCTTGGCGGCGACCGCCTTGTCGACGACCGCACCGTCGCGCACCGTGAAGACGTCGGCGTTGACGAGGCCCGAGACGAGGGCCTCGCCGAGGCCGAAGCTGGCGTCCACGGTGGCGACCTTCCGGTTGCCCGTGACGGGGTCGGCCGTGAACAGGATGCCGGCGGCCTGGGAGAAGACCATCCGCTGCACGACGACGGCCATGAGCACCTTCCGGTGGTCGAAGCCGTTGCGCAGGCGGTAGGTCACGGCCCGCTCGGTGAACAGCGACGCCCAGCACCGGTTGACGTGCTCGAGGATCGCCGCCGGTCCCACGACGTTGAGGTACGTGTCCTGCTGGCCGGCGAAGGAGGCCGTCGGCAGGTCCTCCGCCGTCGCGCTCGATCGGACGGCGTAGGCGGCCCGCTCGCCGAACTGGGCGAGCGCGCCGGTGATCGCCGCCGCGAGCTCGTCGGGAATGACGGTCCCTTCGATCATCCCGCGGACCGTCGCGCTGAGCGTGCGGATCGACTCCCGGTCATCCGGGTTCAGGCGCGACAACCGGTCGAGCGGGTCCTCGATCGACGGCGCTTCCGCGACGATCCGCCGGAAGGCGTCCGTCGTCACACAGAAACCGGCCGGCACGCGGATGCCGTCGATCCGCGACAGCTCCCCCAGATGCGCGCCCTTGCCGCCGACGACCGCGACCTGCGTCCCGTGGACATCCTGCAGATCCACCACGTACCGCCCGGTCATCGCGCCACCTCCGGGACGGGCCCGCTCCACCGCACCGCACCGACCGCCTCCACCACTGGTTCGACGTCACCGCGTCCCCCGTACCTCGACAACGACAGACCCACTCCGTGCCCCCATTTCCGCAGGTTGTGACTCGGCCGCTGATTCTGCGGTACGACCCGGGTCTTGCCGCAAGCCCCCCGGTGCGCTATACGTTAAGAGTGGCAGGGAGATGTCTCCCTGCCTTTCCTTGTGCCGCCTGCCCGAGGTGGGCATGCGAGCGTCACCGGCACCGAGAGTGCGTGTGCGGCAGCGCCGACGCCGGGCGCTCCGATGATCGCTAGGAGACCGGGTCCTCCGACTCCAGCGGAAACGAAGCCCGGATGACCGTGCCCTGGCCGGCGGGGCTGGCGATGTCGATCGAACCGCCGATCGCCTCGACCCTGTCGCGCAACCCGGTCAGCCCCGAGCCGTGGCGCGACTGTGCGCCGCCGACGCCGTCGTCACGGACGGCCAGGCACAGCATCTTGGCCCGCTCCTCGACGACCACCTCCGCGTACGAGGCGCGGGCGTGCTTGGTGGTGTTGGTGACCGCCTCGGAGACGAGGTAGTACGCCGCGACCTCCACGGGCGGCGGGTACCGGGACCTGGTGTTGAGATGCAGCTCGACCGGGATGGCGGCACGCCGGGCCACGCCGCGCAGGGCGGAGCCGATGCCCCCCTCGGAAAGGATGGCGGGATGGATGCCCCGCGTGATCTCACGCAGATCGTCGATGGCCTCGTTGAGTTCCGCGGTGGCCTGGTCGATGCTGTCCCGGAGGGTCGCCAGCTCTGCCGGTACGGCGTCCTGGCTGAGCCGCAGTTTGAATCCCAGTGACACGAGCCGCTGCTGCACTCCGTCGTGCAGGTTCCGCTCCAGACGTTGCCGCATGTCGTCGCCGGCGGTGATCACCCGCGCGCGTGAGGCGGCGAGCTGAGCCCGGCTCTCCGCGTTGGCGATCGCGGTGGCGATGATCTCGGTAAAGGCCGTGATCTGTGCCTCCGCATTGGGAGGGAAGGGTTCCGCGCTCCTCGTCGACGCGGCGATCAGTCCCCACAACCGCCCGGCCACGACGATCGGACATCCCACTGACGAGCGGATGCCCACTTCCCGGGCCTCCTGGGCGATCGCGCCCGTCGCGCCGGCGAAGCTGTCGATCCGGGTCGGACCTCCGGTCTGCCGGACGGCGCGAGCGATGCTCGGCCCTTCGAGCGGGAGCCGCGTACCCACGGCCAGTTCGGTCGGCGCCCTGCTCCACAACGCCACCCCGGTGACGGTCCCGTCCTGCTCGTAACGTTCCATGCGGGCCAGATCGGCATCGCACAGCAGGCCGACCTCCCGGGTGACGGCCTCGAACACCTCCGACGGTGTCACCGACCTCACCGTCAACGTGGCGACCCGTCGCAACGCCGACTGCTCCTTGACGAGGCGTTCCGCCTCCTGCGCGTTGCGCCGTAACCGGGCCGTCAGTTGCCCCACGACGACCGCGGTGACGAGAAAGACCCCGGCCGCGACGAAGAACCGCGGATCATCGATGCGGAACGACTGGGTCGGAGAGACAAACGAATATTCGAAGGCGACGATGCTCAGAACTGCGGCGACTATCCCCAGCCCGGTCCCCCACAGAATGGTGGTCGCCATGACCACGAGCAGGTAGAGGACGGGAAAGGAGGTCCCCGGTACGAACGGATCGAGGATCGCGACGAAGGCGCTCATCGCAGCCACCATCACCACGCTGACCAACAGCCCACTCAGCCAGCGAGTGATGGGCCGAGCCGCCCAGTACCTCGCCATTTCCTCACATCCGGGCCGTGCGTGGGTGAAACGTTCCGCGTATGGCGGGCGGGCCGGCCGGTCCGCAAGCTGCACCCCTCAGCAACAGCCGCGTCCAGCACGACCCGCTCCTCCGAAGCCTATGGGGGGCACCCCCCACTGCCAGCCCACCGTCTGAGTGAATCCGATCGTGTCCCGGGCGCGGGCGGGTGGCCCGCATACGGATATGTTCGGCTGTCCCCGCCGTCGGCCGACATCACGGAAGCTGGCGCACCGGACAGCCGCGATCGTGTGGACCGGCGGTCACGCCAGGGCATCGATCCTGATTCGCCGTGACCGCGAAGGGCACCGCACAAGGGCCGGTTACGCGCGCCGTCATATGCCGATGACCAGGCATGTTGACAACCCGGCGACTGGTGAGAAATCGTACGGGCGCTCCCCCGAGTGGAGCCACGCCACCACTGTGCGGGACCTCTCTAGGGAGCCGGATGAGACACTTTCGCCTGCTCGTTGTCGGCAACGGTGTCTCGGCGTACGGCAGCTATCTGAACATGGTCGCGCTGAACGTCTTCGTCTACCAGGCGACGGGCAGCGCACTGGCCGCCGGACTCTTCATGGCCGCGCGCCTGGCGACGAGCGTGGCATCCGGTTTCGTCAGCGGCCGCCTGGTGTCGCGCTACGACCGCAAGCGGCTGATGGTGGGCGCCGACCTCACCCAGGCCACGGTGCTGGCGGCGCTGCTGCTCGCCCCCGGTACGGCACGGGTCGGCCTGGTCTTCGTACTGGCGGTGGCGGCCGGAGCCTGTTCGACGTTGCACCAGGTGGCACTGCGCACCAGCGTCCCGGAGATCGTCGGGGCCGAGCACCGTGCCAGGGCCAACGGTCTGCTGGTGACCGGCCGGTCCCTGGCCATGATCGCGGGGTTCGCCTCCGCGGGCGTGATCATCTCCGAGTTCGGCTACCCCACGGCGTTCGCGTTGGACGCCGGCACCTTCGTCATCTCCGCACTGGTCCTGTTCCTGCTGCCGATCCGTACGCGGGCGGTCCCCGCACCGGCGGACGCCGGGAGCGGGGCGGCCGAGGGCCAGCAGACGAGGTCCGCCGCCCGGTGGGCGACCGTGGCGCTGCTGCGGTCGACGCCGCTGGTGGCGGTGATGGTCGCGATCCGCTCCGTCGACGCGCTGGGCTCCTCGTCCCACAACGTGGCCCTTCCCGTCTACTCCAGCATCCTGGACCCGTCCCACCCGGCCGCGTTCATCAGCCAGTTCTGGGCGACCTGGGCCATCGGCAACATCGTGGCGCAGCAGTGGTGCGGACGCATCACCCGCAAGGCGGGACGGACTCTGGGCGAACGTACCTTCGCGCTGGGCGCCTGCGTGATGTCGGCGGCGTTCATCCTGGTCTTCACCGGCATGCCCACCGTTCCGGCCATCCTCGCCGCACTGATCGCCGGGATGGCCGACGGGGTCACGGAGATCGCGTACGTCTCCCGGCTGCAGACGGCCCCGGACGAGCAGCGGGGCCGGCTGTTCGGGTTCTCCGCCTCGGCGGAGAACACCGGCTTCGGCCTGGGGATGATCGTCAGCGCGGCCCTGCTCGACTCCTTCTCCCCGATCCAGGTGGTGGGCTCGTTCCACGGGCTCGCGATCGTCCTGTGCCTCGGCTTCCTCGTCGTACTCATCCGGCCGGTCCGGCGCGCGCCAGTCGTGGCGCCGGACCTCGGTGACCCGCGGCCCGGCGCTGAGGCACCACCCGGCGCGGCGCAGCCCAGCGCGAAGACCCCGCCCGGCGCGGACGCCCCGGTGCCCGGCGCGGGTGACCCGGCACCCGGCGCGGGCGTCGCCATCGTGGAAGGCAGCAGCTCATGAACCCCTCGGCCGACGCCCCCGGAACCGACCCGCGGATAGCCGTGATCGGCATGTCGTTCCGCTTCCCCGGGGCGGACACGCCGGAGGAGTTCTGGCGCGTCATCCGCGACGGCACGGACTGCGTCACCCGCTTCACCGAGGAGGAACTGGCCGCCGCGGGGGTTCCGGCGGAGAAGTACCGCGCGCCGGGCTTCGTCGGGGCCAGCGGCCTGGTGGAGGACATCGCCGGATTCGACGCCCAGTTCTTCGGCATGAGCGCCCGGGAGGCGCGGACGACCGATCCGCAGCACCGGATGTTCCTGGAGTGCGCGCACCACGCGTTGGAGAACTCCGGGTACGCGCCGGAACGCGGCGACCTCACCGTGGGCGTCTACGCCAGCACCGGCTATCACCTGTACTCGATGCAGAACTACCTGCTCAACAACGTCCTGACGGGCCCCGTCGACGACGACTGGGTCTCCCGGCTGCAGACCATGGTCGGCAACTACCCCGACTTCACCGCGACCCGCACGGCCTTCCGCCTCGGCCTCACCGGTCCCGCCGTCAGCGTCCAGACCGCCTGCTCCAGCTCGCTGGTCGCCGTGCAGCTCGCCGCGCAGTCGGTACTCGCCGGGGACTGCGACATCGCGCTGGCCGGCGCCACGGCCGTACACGTGCCCCAGGTACTGGGCTACGACTACGTGAAGGGATCGATCCTCTCCAAGTCCGGGCACCTGCGGGCGTTCGACGCCGGCGCGGACGGCACCGTGGGCGGCACGGGCGTCGCCGCCCTGGTACTGAAGAGGCTGTCGCGGGCCGTTGCCGACGGTGACACCGTCCACGGGGTCATCCGGGGCTGGGGGGTCACCAACGACGGCTCGGACAAGCGGGCGTACTCGGCGCCCAGCGCGGCCGGCCAGCAGGCCGCCATCCGCCGCGCGCTGACCAGGGCGCAGGTCAGCGCGGACACCATCGGCTACCTCGAAACGCACGGTACCGGCACGCTGAAGGGCGACCCGATCGAGTTCGACGGCGCGACGGCCGCGTTCCGCGCCGACAGTGGCAGGGCCGGCTACTGCGCACTCGGCTCCACCAAAGCCAACATCGGCCACCTCGACGTGTGTTCGGGCCTGGCGAGCCTGATCAAGGCGCTGCTCGTGCTGAGGCACGGCGTGATTCCGCCGTTGGCGAAGTTCACCCGGGCCAACCCCGCTCTCGACCTCGACAACAGTCCCTTCTACATCCCCCGGGTCGCCCGCCCGTGGCCGGCCGGGGACACGCCCCGCCGCGCGGGGGTCACCTCGCTGGGCATGGGCGGCACCAACGTCCACCTCGTCGTCGAGGAGGCACCCGAGCCCGCTCCCCGGTCCGGTGTCGCGTCGCCGGGCGTGCTGCTGCTGTCCGGCCGCAGCGAAGCGGCCCGCGCGGCCAACGCGGGCGCCTTCCGCGACCACCTGCGGCGGCACCCCGGCACGGACCTGGCGGACCTGGCCACCACGACCGCGGCGGGGCGGTCCCACTGGCGGCACCGACTGGCGGTACGGGGCACGAACGCCACCGAGTTCGCCGACGCCCTCGATGCGTGGCTCGCGGGCGGGCACGACGCCGCGGCGCGGCATCCGGCGCCGATCACGGGGTCCGTGGCCAGGGAGTGTGCCCCCGGCGTCGGGTTCCTGTTCACCGGGCAGGGCAGCTCGTACCGGGGCATGGCCCGGCCTCTGTACCAGCGCTTCCCCGCGGTACGTGCGGTGCTCGACACCTGCGAACGCCACCACCGGGCCGGGTACGGCGGCTCGCTGCTGGACGGGCTGCTCGGCGCCGGTGACCGGTCGGGAGCCGGCGCGGACGCGGCATGGGACACCGACACCGCCCAGCCGGCGCTGTTCGCGCTGCAGTGCGCGGTGCTCGCCCTGTGGCGGGAGGCCGGCGTCGTACCGACCGTGGTGGCCGGACACAGCGTCGGCGAGTACGCGGCCCTGTGCGCCGCGGGGGCACTGTCGGTCGAGGACGGTCTGCGCCTCACCGCGGAACGCGGTCGGCTGATGCAGCGGTATTGCGAGCCGGGCGGCATGGTCGCGGTGGCGGCCGACCACCGGACCGCCGCGTCGCTGGCTGCCGACGTGCCCGGCGTCGAGGTCGCCGTGGTCAACGGCGAGCACGGCCACGTACTCGCCGGGCCGGTCGCGGCCGTGGACCGGCTCTCCGCCCTGTTGGCCGAGCGCGGCATCCCGGGCGAGCGGTTGCCCGTGACGCGCGCCTTCCACACCGCCATGATGGAACCCGCGCTGGCGGAGCTCCGCGTGCTGCTCCGCGCGGTCGCGTACCGGCCCGGCACGGTTCCCTTCGCCAGCGGGCTGGACGGTCGGGTCCGCCCCGCCGGCTGGACCCCGGACGCCGACTACCTCGTCGCCCAGGCGCGCCGGCCGGTGCGCTTCGACGCGGCGCTGCGCGAGCTGGGCGGCACCGCGCTGGTCGAGCTCGGCCCGCACACCACGTTGAGCGGGCTCGCACGGCGGGCCCTGCCCGGCGTACTGAGTGTGCAGACACTGCGTCGCGGCGCCGGGCTCGAACCGCTGTGGGACGCGGCGGCGCGGCTGCACTGCGCCGGCGTGGACGTCGACTGGCAGGTACTGGTGGCGGGCTGCGGTGGCGGACGGATTCCGCTGCCCGGCTACCGCTTCCAACACGAGAACTACTGGACAGGACCGGAGCCGACGGCGATCCGGTCCCGGAGAGCGGCGAGGATGGGGACCGACGTGGCACAGGACGAACAGCGCCCGGCGCGCACGGAGGACACGGCACCGGTCGAGCGGGTGCTCCGGCACGTGATCGAGGTGACCGCGCGGAGCCTCGGATGCGGCCCCGGCGCGGTCACCGGGGACACCTCCTTCTTCGACCTCGGTGCGGACTCCCTGCAGATGATCGCGGTACTGCGGGAGCTGGAGCAGGAACACCAGGTCAAGATCGCGATGCGGGAGCTGTTCGAGGAGACGGGCACCCCGCGACGACTCGCCGAGCTGGTCGCGGGCCGGATGGCGGGTGGGCCACAACCAGCGGCCGGGCAGTACCCGGCACCGGCGCCGGCACCGTCGCTCACGCCCCCGTCGTCGGTGTCCGCGGAACCGGAACGGGCCCACGCCGCTCCGGAACCCACCCGGCCCCTCTCCCCCGCCGCCGCCGAACCTGCCACCGCGGAACCTGCGGGCGCCCAGCCTGCGGCCGTCGAGCCTGCCGCCACGGAACCCGCCGCTCCGGAGTACGCGACGCGCCAGGAGCTGGCGGACCTCGCCCGGCAGATCCACCAGCTCTCGCAGATTCAGCTCCAGCTGATGTCCCAGCTGTCCCAGCTGCTCGCCCCGCAGACCGCCGTCGGGACCGGTACCGCGCCGGCCAACGGGAGGGCGGGCGCATGAGCGGACTGAGCGAGGCCCTGGCCGCCGTCGACCGGGACCTGGCCGCCATGGCCGAACTCTCCCAGCGCATCACGCGGCAGCTGGCGGCCCCGGCGGAGCGGCAGCCGGCCGAGCCGTCCGTGCACGGGCCGCGGGTGACCGTCCCGGACTCCTCGGGCATGGTCCAGGACACCACCGTGCCGTCCCGGCAGGCCGCCCACCTCGACGATCTCGTCCGCCGGTACACGGCCAGGACCCCACGTTCGAAGGCGGCCGCCCAGCGGCACCGGCGGGTACTGGCCGACAGCCGCGCCGTCGTCGGCTTCCGCAGCAGCACGAAGGAGATGCTGTACCCGATTGCGGGGCGGCGGGCCGGCGGCTCCTGGCTGGAGGACATCGACGGCAATCGTTACGTCGACATCACGATGGGCTTCGGGGTACTCCTCTTCGGGCACGAACCACGGTTCGTGACCGAGGCGGTCCGCGAGCACCTTTCCCGGGGCATCCAGCTCGGCCCCCGTACGGTCGAGACCGGCGAGGCGGCCGAGCTCCTGGCCGAGCTGACCGGGATGCAGCGGGTGGCGTTCGCCAACTCGGGCACCGAGGCGAACTCGGCGGCGATCCGCCTCGCCCGGGCCGCCACCGGCCGCCACCGGGTCGTCATGTTCCACGGCTCGTACCACGGTCACGCGGACAACGTGCTCGGACGCGCGGCGGGGTCCGGCGCCGACCGGGTCACCGTGCCGGTGTCCACCGGCATCCCGCCCAGCGCCGTCGCCGAGCTGCTGGTGCTCGACTACGGCAACCCGGCCAGCCTGGCGACCATCGAGCAGTGCGCGGACGAGATCGCCGTGGTCGTCGTCGAGCCCGTGCAGAGCCGCAACCCGTCCCTGCGCCCGACCGACTTCGTACGGCAGCTGCGTGAGGTGACCCGGCGACACGGCATCGTGCTGATGTTCGACGAGATGCTGACCGGTTTCCGCCCGGCACTGCGCGGCGCGCAGCAGCTCTACGGAGTCACCCCGGACCTGGCGACGTACGGCAAGCTGCTCGGCGGCGGCTACCCGATCGGCGCCATCGCGGGGCGTACGGACATCATGGACGGGGTCGACGGCGGATTCTGGTCCTACGGCGACGACAGCCGCCCGCCCGCGGACACCACCTTCTTCGGCGGCACGTACATCCAGCATCCGGTGTCGATGGTCGCGGCGCGCGCCGTCCTGACCCATCTGAAGGAGCACAGCCCCGGGCTGCAGGAGCGGCTCAACGCCCGAACCGACGAACTGGCCGGCACACTCAACGGGTTCTTCGACGCGGAGGGCTTTCCGCTGCGCACGGCCCACTTCGGTTCGATGTTCCGCTTCGAGCACCACGCCGACATGGAGCTGCTGTACCACCACCTCATGCTGCGCGGGGTGCATGTCTGGGAATGGCGCAACTTCTTCCTGTCCACGGAACACTCCGACAGCGACATCGAGTTCGTGGTGTCAGCGGTACAGGACTCCCTGCACGAACTGCGCGACGCCGGCTTCTTCCCGGAGGCTCGTGCCGTACCCGCGCTGGAAACGCGGCCCACGCCGGCAACGCCGCCCACGCGGGTAACGCCGCGGGTACCGCAGCCCACGGCGACGCCCGCGCCGGCATCCGTACCACCGGTCTCCGAGCGGTCGGTCGACCCGGTGCGGCCTGACGAACCGGCAGTGCCGGCCACGACACCGGTCGCGGCCATGGCCTGGAACGCCGCGGCGACGAAGCGCACCAGCGCCGTCACCGAACCCGCCGCGGCCGCGGTTCCCCGGCGCGCCCCCGACTTCAGCGTCTACTTCTTCGGCGACTACCCGCAGGACGACGCTGCCCGGCACGGCAGGTACGAGCTCATCCTGCGGACCGCGCGCTTCGCCGACCGGCACGGCTTCCATGCGCTGTGGATGCCCGAGCGGCACTTCCACTCCTTCGGCGGCCTGTTCCCCAACCCCGCCGTGCTCGCCGCAGCGCTGGCCCGGGAGACCGAGCACGTCAGGCTCAACGCGGGCTCCGTCGTCCTCCCGCTGCACGATCCGATCCGGGTCGCCGAGGAATGGTCGATGGTCGACAACCTCTCCGGCGGCCGGATCGGGATCGGCTGCGCCAGCGGCTGGCACGCCCATGACTTCGTCTTCTTCCCGGAGCGCTTCGGCCGGCACAAGGAGACGATGTACGAGCAGCTGGACGAGGTGCGACGGCTCTGGCGCGGCGAACCGGTGCTGCGGACCACCGGTGACGGCGACGCCGAGGTGCGCCTGTTCCCGCGGCCCGTCCAGGACGCGCCGCCGATGTTCACGGCGGTGGTCGGCAACCCGGCCTCGTACGAACTCGCCGCCCGCCACGACCTCGGCATCGTCACCAACCTGATGACCCAGAGCGTCGAACAGCTCGCGGAGAACATCGCGCTGTACCGCCGCACCCGCGCCCGGAACGGCCTCGACCCGAACGGCGGCCGGGTGGCCGTCCTGCTGCACACCTACCTCGCCGCCGACCACGAGACCGCGCGGACCGAGGCGTACGGGCCGCTGTCGCGCTACATGCGCTCGTCGCTGTCGCTGTTCGGCGGAGTGGCCAACAGCCTGGGTCACAACGTCGACCTGTCCGCCCTCGACGAGGACGAGCTCGACACGGTGTTCCGCCGAGCCTACCGGCGCTACTGCGACCAACGCGCGCTGATCGGCACGGTCGACACCGTGGCCGGAGTGGTGGACGCGGTGAGCGCGGCGGGCGCCGACGAGATCGTCTCGCTCGTCGACTTCGGCGTGTCGCCCGACGCGCTGGACGCCGGCCTCCCGCACCTCGACGCGCTGCGCCGCCGGTACCACGAGGCGGAATCCCCCGTGGTCGTGCGGGAGACCGGCGGACAGGCGACGGCCGGCGAACGTGCCCGCACCGTCGCGCCCGCCCCCGAGCAACACGACGACGGCGCCGGCGTGCCGCTGTTCCCCAGCCAGCTGCGCATCTGGCTGCTGGAACGCATGCTGCCCGGCCGTACCGCGTACAACGAGGTCAAGGCCATCCGCCTCGACGGCCCACTGGACGTGCCCGCCCTGCGCGGCGCCCTGCGCGCTCTGGTGGCCCGGCACGAGGGGCTGCGCACGGTCTTCCGGGAGATCGGCGGCGAGCCACGCCAGGTCGTACGGCCACCGTCCGAACCGGACTTCACGGTCGTGGACCGTACGGGTGCGGGCGACGCCGCCGCCGAGGAGGCGGTGCGGGAGGTTCTGGCGTCCGAAAGCGCCCGCCGCTTCGACCTCGAACACGGGCCGCTGTTCGTCACCAGGCTGGTCACGCTGGGCACCGAGCGGCATGTGCTCGTCCTGTCCCTGCACCATCTCCTGATCGACGCGGCCTCGGCCGCCATCCTCGCCCGCGACCTGTCCGCGCTCTACCGCGCCGAGCGTGCCGGCACCGCCACCGGCCTTCCCGAGATCGCCCGGACCCATGCCGATCTCATCCGCTCGCAGCTCGCCGTCCTCGACACCCCCGAGGCCGCCGCGGACCTGGCGTACTGGCGCACCGCGCTCGGCGGCGAGCTGCCCGTCCTGGACCTGCCCTGCGACCGACCCCGGCCCGCGACGATGACCTCCAACGGCCGGGCGGTGTTCCACTCCCTCGACCCCGTGCTGTCGGCACGGCTACGGGAACTGAGCCGGACGCACCGCAGCACCCTGTTCATGACCCTGCTCGCCGGGTACGCGACGATGCTGCACCGGCTCACCGGGCAGCAGGACATCGTCGTCGGCACCCCGGTGTCGCACCGGCCGCGGGGCACGGACGACATGCTCGGGTTCTTCGTCAACACGCTCGCGCTGCGCTTCGACCTGTCCGGCGACCCGAGCTTCGCCGCCCTGCTGGGCCGGGTGCGGTCCGTCGCCCTGGACGCCTACGACCACGCCGAGGTGCCGTTCGAGACGGTCGTCCGCGAACTGGCGCCGCCGCGCACGACCGACCGCACCCCGGTCTTCCAGACCCTGGCCGAGTTCCAGCGCGGCGATCCGTTCCAGTTCGACCTGCCGGGTATCCGGGCCGTGCCGCTGGAAGCGGGCCCGGACAAGGCCCTCACCGACCTCCTCGTGCACTTCACGGACAACCCGGACCGGGCCGGCGGCATCCGCTGCCACCTGGAGTACAACACCGATCTGTTCGACCCGGGGACCGTCGACGGGTTCTTCGCGACGTTCCGGGAACTCCTCGAAGCGGCGGTGGACGCACCCGCCACGCCGCTGTCCCGGCTCGGCGAACCCGTGCGGCGCGCGACATCCGGCGATCCGGTACCGGACGGATGGCAGCACGGCCCGGACCGGCCGGTGCAGAATGCCACCGTCGCCGAGCTGGTGGCCCGGCAGGCCGCAACGGCCGGCGGTCGCACCGCAGTCGTCTGCGGTGACGTCGTCCTGACGTACGACGAGCTGGAGTCGCGTGCCGAGCGGCTGGCCGCCGTGATCCTGGAACGCGACCAGCTCGGCCCGGCCGGGGTGGACACGCCGATCGCGTTGTGGCTGCCCCGTTCCGCCGACCTGATCGTGGCCATGCTCGCGGTACTCAAGACGGGCCACGCGTACGTGCCGGTCGACCCGTCGCACGGCCGGGCGCGGGCCGAGGCCGTGATCGCGGAGTCCGGCGCACGGATCCTGGTCAGCCGGAACGGGACCGGCGAGCTGACGCTGCCCGGCGGCGTGACCGTCGTGGACGTCGCCCAGCACCCACACGGCACCGCGACCACCGCTCCGCCGGTCACCGGGTCCGAGTCGCCGTGCTACGTGATCCACACCTCGGGTAGTACCGGCGTGCCCAAGGGCGTCGCCGTACCGCACCGTGCCGTCGTCAACGTGTGCCAGTGGCACCATCGGCGCTTCGCGTTCACGCCCGCGGACCGCAGCGCCGTGGTGTGCAGTCACAGCTTCGACGCCTCCGTACTGGAGATCTGGCCCGCGCTGACCGCCGGCGCCTCGGTGACCGTGGCCGACGACACCGTCCGGCTGGATCCGCTCGCCCTGGCCCGCTGGTACACGGCGCAACGGGTCACCTTCTCCATCCTGCCCACCTCCCTGGGCGAGGCCGTCCTCGGACTCGCGCCGGGCGATCAGCCGTCGCTGCGCCATCTCGTCGTGGGCGGCGACGTGCTGCGCACCCGGCCCCGCGCCGGGACGCCGTACGAACTCGTCAACGTGTACGGCCCGACAGAGGTCACCGTGCTGTGCACGTTCGAGACGGTCGCGCCCGAGGCGCCGGGCGTGGTCGAGCCGATCCCGATCGGTCGCCCCATGGACAACGTCCGCCTGCGGGTGCTCGACGAAGCCGGCCACCAGGTCCCTGTCGGCACGGTGGGAGAGCTGTACGTCGGCGGCGCGGGACTCGCCACCGGGTACCTCCGTAGGCCGGACCTGACCGACGATCGATTCGTACCCGGGCCCACCGACAGCGGCGCCGGCCCGGCGGGAAGGCTGTACCGCACGGGCGATCTGGTGCGGTGGACCGCGGACGGGACGCTGGAGTTCCGGGGCCGCACCGACGACCAGGTGAAGGTCCGGGGGTTCCGGGTCGAGCCGGAGGAGGT
This sequence comes from Actinocatenispora sp., assembly GCA_049582705.1. Taxonomy (GTDB): domain Bacteria; phylum Actinomycetota; class Actinomycetes; order Mycobacteriales; family Micromonosporaceae; genus Actinocatenispora. Next base: position 18,329 of record JBAUUM010000569.1, on the reverse strand, counting down.
CACCCGTGCGCTGCGCGGCCTGGCCGGGGTGCGGCACGCGGTCGTGCTGGCGCACCGCAACCGCAGGGACGAGGCGTACCTCGCCGGCTACGTGGTGCCCACCGATCCGGTCGGGGAATCGCCGGCCGACCGGCAGGCGTGCGCGGACCTCGTCGCGGAGGAACTGGCCGGGCGGCTGCCGGAGTACCTCGTGCCGCGGGCCTGGGCCGTACTGGCCGAGCTACCGCTCTCCGGCAACGGAAAGCTCGACCGCTCGGCCCTGCCGGCACCCGGGATCATGACCGCCGCAGCCGGAATCGTGGGCGCCGCAGCCGGGATCGTGGGCGCCGCGCCCACCGCATCCGCCACGCCGGAACCGTCGCACACCCGGACCTCGGGTACGGCAGCGGAGCCGTCGGCAGGCCAGGTCTCGACGTCCCCGACCCAGCGGGTCGAGGACTCGTCGGTGGCGGACCGGCTCCGGGCGCTCTGGGCCGACGAGTTCGACGTCGAGGCCGGCACCATCGGCCCCGACTCGTCCTTCTTCGCCCTCGGCGGCCACTCGATCAGCGCGATCCGCCTGGTCAACCGGGTCCAGGAGGAATTCGGCACCGACTACCCCGTGGTGCGCTTCTACCAGGAGCCGACATTCGGCGCCATGGCGGCGTACCTGACCGGGGCCGGGACGGCGCAGGACGACGCGCGGGCCGTGGTGGCCCGTGCGCCGGCCACGGTGCAGCAGCGCAACTTCATCGCCAGTCACCGCAACCACGCCCTGCCGCAGGTGTACAACGTGGCCATGCGGATCACGTTCACCGGACCGCTGGACGTGGCGGCGTTGTGCAGCGCGCTGAGCGAACTGGTGGAACGGCACGGATCGCTGCGCACCCGGTACGTCCAGGACGGCGAGGAGTGGTGGCAGGAACTGCTCGCTCCCCGGCCGGTGGACCTGAAGGTCGAGGACCTCGCCGCGTGGCCGCAGCAGGCCCGCGACGCCGAGATCGAGCGGATCAGCGCGGAGGCGGCGGACACCCCGTTCGACCTGGACCAGGCCGTGGAACCGGTACTACGCCTGCTGCACACGGGCGGGTCGACGTGGGCGTTGCTGTTCGTCGTGCACCATTCCACCTGCGACGCCTGGGCGGTCAGCCTGCTGCTGCGTGATCTCGCCGCGCTCTACACGGCAGCGGTGACCGGAGCGCCGTCCGGCCTGCCCGCAGCACCCCAGCCCACCGACTTCGCACTCTGGCAGCGGGACAACCCACCGTCGAGGCGGGGCCCGGGTGCGATGGAGTACTGGCTGCGCCAACTGGACGGCGCCACGTTCCGCACCGGCCTGCCACTCGACCGGCCGCGTCCGCGGGCGCTGAGCGGGCGGGGGCGCACCCTGACGTTCACCGCACCGGCGGAGCTGCGGAGCGCCGTGGAGACGCTCGCGAAGCGGTGCCGTACGACCCCGTTCGCGGTCACCGCCGCGGCGGCGGGCCTGTTGCTGTCCCGGCTCTCCGGCCAGTCGGACATCGTGGTCAGCGTGCCCTACGCCAACCGCGAGCAGCGCGCCTTCGCCTCGCTCGCGGCCTGCGCCGGCGCGGCGTTCCTGCTGCGGATCCGGGCCGGTGAGGCGGGTTCCTTCCGCACGTTGGTCGAGCAGGTCGCGCGCGCGTCGATCGAGGGGATCCAACACGTCCTGCCGGTGCGGGACGTACTCGCGGCGCTGCGCGAGCGGGACGGGGACCGCGTGCCGGCGGCGGTCACCTTCGGATTCCAGTACCAGAACTCGCTGGAGGTGGACATCGACGTTCCCGGGGTGGACGTCGCGATCGAGGACCTCGTGACCGGCACCGCCCTCAGCGAGTTCAACCTGGGGCTGATCCCGGCCGGCGATGTCCTGGCGGGATACCTCCAGTACTCGACCGACCTGTGGGAGCACGACACGGCGGAGGACTGGACGCGACGCTACCTGGACCTGCTGTCGGAGGAGGTCCGCAACGCCCTGTCGGACACGTGACCCGGGCACCGCTTCGGGTCCGGGCTCCGGTCGCCGACGTCAGGCCCGATCGGGCGCGGACCGCACGCCACCCCCGTGTGCCGTCGGCGAGGGTCGGTGGCGGCCGGCGTCACCACTGCACCTGGGGCGTGCGGCCGACGAAGCGCGCGTACTCCTCGAACTCCTGCTCGATCCGGGTCCGGTCCGCCCCGCTCAACGGCACGAGTGTCTGGACGGTGATCCGCACCGTGGTCCGGGTCATCGTCCGTTTCCAGGTGCCGACGACCCGGCCGTCGCGCACCACGGTCGACTGGAACATGCCGTTGTTGCCGGGGATGATCGCCTGCCGGTGCTCGTCGGCCAGCATCAGCGACCGGTCCTTGTAGCCCAGCAGGTACTCGTCGAACCCGGGCAGCACCAGCACCTCGCCGCGGCCCATCGCGCCCGGAGCGCGGTCGAGCAGCTCCGGATCCGCGTACATCTCGGCACCGTCGACGGTCACGCCCGACAGCCGGTCGCCGGCCGCGGCGATGCCGTGCTTCGCATCGGCCACGGTCAACCCGGTCCACCCGACGAAGTCCTGCCTCGTGGTCGGCCCGTGTCCACGGAAGTACCGCAGCGCGATGGTCGCCAGCGCCTCCTCACGGTCGGGGCGGTGCCGTTCGGGAACCCACTCGTCGAGCAGTACGAAGCTCTGCTCCTTGCCGATGTTCGGGGCGATGCACAGCACGCCACGCTGGCTGGCGTACCAGAGCAGGTGGTAAGCGGCCTGACCGGCGATCGCAATGCCCTCGTCGGCCAGCACGGCCGTGCACTGTGACCTGGTCAGCCGGCCGCCGCCGGCCAGCGCCGCGCCCAACACCTCCACCGCCCGGTCGGCAACCTGCTCACTCAGCCCCAGGTTCGCGCGCCGTTTCGCCGCGCCCGCCAGTGCCCGGGGTCCCATCAGGTCGAGCATCCAGTGGGCGTCCCGCGAGGGAACGAAATGGATGGTGCCGCGCATCGGCCAGGTGCGCAGCGCCTCCCGCCGCTCCAGCGCGGCGGTCACGTCATCGACCGTGCTCCCGGGCAGGCGCGCGCCGAACGACCACAGGCCGCTGGCCAGGTCCTGTGCCTGCATCGCGCCGAGCCGGGTGACGACGCCGGCCACATCCACCGGTCGGTCCGCCGTACGACGTCGGTCACGCAACAGCAGGCTGACCATCCGCAGGCCCAGCGCCTGCTCCCGGGACATCCGCGACACCATCACCGCCTCCACGGCAAGGGTACCGACGGTCCATGACAGCGCAGGCCGTGCTGGCCCGCGGTGTCGTCGGACCGCACGGCGGTACCCCGCGACGCCGAACGCGATCGTCGCGCGCCGGTTTCCGTCCGAAAGCGGTGCGCCCCGCAGTACGTCGTGCGTGCGCCACCCCGACCCGGCAATTGTCCGTTCGGTGCGTTTCCCGGGCGGCCGTCGCCGTTCACGGCGCACCACCGGCCGCGCACGGACCGGGTCACGAAAACGCCTAGGCCGCCCGCATGAGCGACCTAGGACATTCGTGCTGGTGATCAATCCCTCAACGAGGCGGATGAGCGTTCGGACAATAGGAGCCGTCCTCGCCGACTACCTGGCCGCCGAATCATGTTCCTGCCGGAATCACATGGGCGACGGCGGGCCTGCCGGGTGGGACGCCGTTCGAGCGAACACGCGTCACCACCACGACGCGGAACGTGCCCGGTCCCTGTGCCCAGCCAGGGACCGGGTCTGCTACAGCGTGTCGACCTTCGCCTTGATCGCGTTGACCGTGCTGGTCAGGCTGTCGATCTTGGCATCCAGCGAGTTGAGCGCGGTCGCGTTCTCTCCGGTCCGGATGTCCGCCGAGTTGGCATGGTCCCAGATCGAGTTGAGCGTGGTCGAGGCCTTCCACGTCGAGTTGGGATCACTCTGGTGTGCCGGCGACGTGTTGGGGGTGGGAATGTGTTCGTTCCAGGGACTGGTCATTTCTCCTCCTGCAGAGAAATAGAGAGGTTGACTCGGAAAGCGTAGGCACGCATCCGGCACGTCAACCACCACGGCACACCAAATGGGGGGGCTCCATTGGAGAGACCACCGTCGATGACGGCGCGCGCATTTCGACCATGTCGATCGACCATTTCCCCGACATCGACAATACTTTGTCGGAAATGAGACATGCTCCTTGTTGATCCGTGTATGAATACATCGAAATGTCGAGACGATGCACGTAGGCATCGGTCATTCTGGCCGCCTCCGGGGAACGACCGCGGCGATCATCAGCAGCCGTCCCGATCTGCCACCACGACGTGCCCGGTGGGACATCCTCAGAGGAGTCGACCGTTCCGAAGGAGGCAGCATGGCCAAGCTGATCTACTCGTTCCCGGTGTCGCTGGACGGCTACGTCGAGGACGAGGCCGGCACCTTCAGCTGGGCCATGCCGGACGACGAGGTCTTCGCGTTCATCAACGACGTCCAACGACCGACCGGCACGTACCTGTACGGGCGACGCCTGTACGAGACCATGACCGCCTGGGAGACCGATCCCACGCTCGCCGCCGGGTCGGCGTACACGCGCGACTTCGCCGACCAGTGGCAGGCGGCCGAGAAGGTCGTGTACTCCACGACCCTGCAGCAGGTCGCCACGACCAGGACACGCATCGAACGCTCCTTCGATCCCGACGCGGTCCGACAACTGAAGGCGACAGCGGGACACGATCTCGTCGTGGGCGGCCCCGGGCTCGCCGCGCATGCGCTCAGGGCCGGGCTGGTCGACGAGGTCCAGCTTTTCGTCGCCCCCTACGTCACGGGCGGCGGGAAGCGCTTCTTCCCGGACGGCGTGCGGCTCACGCTCGACCTCCTGACGGAACGCCGGTTCGGCAACGGCACGACGTACCTGCGCTACCGCATCGTCGGCTGAGGCGACACACGACCGGCCGCCCGTGCCGCCGGAGCACGGCGCGATCGGACTCCGCGGGCCGGCGATGGTTGACGGACCCGGCGCCGCTGGCTGCTTGACAGGCGATCCGGGAGTCGTCAGCATGCGGACCGTGCCGCGTGCCCGGTTCTTCTTCGACGCAGGATCCGGCGGAGTCCTGTGGACGGACTCCGACGGTGACCGGCAGCGCTACGGCCACCCGGTCGAGTTCACGCTGCTGCCGGTCAGCCAGGCCCTCCGGGGTGGGTTCGGCCGCCTCGTCGAGCAGTACGACCGGTCCCTGAACTGGGACTACCCGCCCGATCCGGGACCGTGGCGGGAGCCGGAGTGCGCCCGCTTCAACCAGGCCGTACGCCGTGCCCTCCGTGACCTTCGCGACGAGCTCGGCGCCGACTGGGTCATCGACGACCAGTTCCAGGACCTGCACGAGGACCCCGATCTGGACCGCTACCTGGCCCACCCGAGCGACTTCCGGCGCTGACCCGACGCTCCCGGCGCCACCGGTACCCGGCCCCCGGAGGTCACCCCGTCGCCTCAGGCGTGCTCGACGGTTGCGGCCCGGCCCAGGTCGAGGATGTCCACGGACCTCTCGCGCATCTCGACCTTGCGTACCTTGCCGGTGACGGTCATGGGGAACTCGTCCACCACGATCACGTACCGGGGAATCTTGTAGCGCGCGAGCTTGCCGGTCGCGAACTCGTGGATGACCTCGGCGGTCATCGACGGCGCCCCCGCGCGGACCTTGACCCACGCGCACAGCTCCTCGCCGTACTTCACGTCCGGGACCCCGACGACCTGCACGTCGAGGATGTCGGGGTGGCTGTAGAGGAACTCCTCGATCTCCCGCGGGTAGACGTTCTCGCCGCCACGGATGACCATGTCCTTGATCCGGCCGGTGATGTTGACGTACCCGTCGGCGTCCATGACCGCGAGGTCCCCGGTGTGCATCCAGTGCGCGGCGTCGATCGCCTCCGCGGTCTTGTCCGGCTCGTTCCAGTAGCCGAGCATCACCGAGTAGCCACGGGTGCACAGCTCGCCGGGCGTGTCACGGGGCACCGTCAGCCCGGTGCCCGGGTCCACCAGCTTGACCTCCAGGTGCGGATGCACCCGACCCACCGTGGATACCCGCCGTTGCGTCGAGTCGTCGGCGCGGGTCTGGGTGGAGACCGGCGACGTCTCGGTCATGCCGTAGCAGATCGTGACCTCGTGCATGCCCATCCGCGTGACCACCTGCTTCATCACCTCGACCGGGCACGGTGAGCCGGCCATGATGCCCGTCCGCAGGCTGGACAGGTCGTACGAGTCGAAGTCGGCGTGGTTCAGCTCGGCGATGAACATGGTGGGCACCCCGTACAGCGAGGTGCACCGCTCGCCGGCGACCGCCGCCAGGGTCGCCTCCGGGTCGAACCCCGGCGCCGGGATGACCATGGTGCAGCCGTGCGAGGTGCAGGCGAGGTTGCCCATCACCATGCCGAAGCAGTGGTAGAACGGCACCGGGATGCACACCCGGTCCGCCGGCGTGTAGCCGCAGATCCTGCCCACGAAGTAGCCGTTGTTGAGGATGTTGTGGTGCGACAGCGTCGCGCCCTTGGGGAAGCCCGTCGTCCCGGACGTGTACTGGATGTTGATCGGTTCGTCGGCGGACAGGGCGGCCTGCTGCCGCACCAGCACGGCCGGGTCACCGCGACGCCCGTCGGCCAGCAGCGCCTCCCATTCGGCGCTGCCGATCAGGACCACCGCCCTCAGCTCGGGGCAGTTGCCGCGGATCTCACCGATCATCGCGGCGTAGTCGGAGGCCTTGAAGTCTCGTGCGGACACCAGCAGCGACACGCCCGCCTGCTTGAGCACGTACTCCAGCTCGTGCGTGCGGTAGCTGGGGTTGATGTTGACCAGGATGGCGCCGATCTTGGCCGTGGCGTACTGCAGCAGCGTCCATTCGGCCACGTTCGGCGCCCAGATCCCGACCCGGTCGCCCTTGGCGACGCCGGAGTCGAGCAGCCCGAGGGCCAACGCGTCGACGTCCGCGCGAAGCTCCGCGTACGTCCACCGCCGGCCGGTGGGCACCTCCACCAGGGCCGCACGGTGCGGCTCGGCGGTGGCCGTACGGTCGAAGTTGTCGCCGATCGTGTCCCCCAGCAGGGGCGTGTCCGAGATCCCCGACGCATAGGACAGTTCGGACGAGGTGCCAGGGGAAGCGGTGGTCATACCGTGCTCCTTGCGTCGTCTGCGCCTCGACGGTGGGCTCGAAATCTCGCGCTCCCCGTAGCTTGCTGCCGCTCGTTGCCGACGGCAAGCCCACGCGGCCGGCCACGGGCGCTCGCGTGTCCGCGAGTCGTGCGGCTAGGTTCTGGGTATGTCCGCGCCGTTCCAGGTGTCGATCTTCTGCTGGTTCGCCTTGGAGGTGGGCCTGCTGGTCCGCGATCTCGTCCGAGGCAGGGCCCGGCTGCGGCACGACCGCGGCACCCGACTGATCGTCACCGTCTCCCTCGGCGTGGCGATGGTCCTCGGGTGGTCGGTGAGCGGGTCACTGCCGTGGTTGGCGACACCGGTGCGTGGTGCGTTCGCCGCCGCGGGAGTCGCCCTGATCTGGATCGGTCTCGCGGTACGCGTCTGGGCCGTGCTCACGCTGGGCGGCGCGTTCAGTACCTACGTCCAGGTCGACGGCGACCAGCAGGTCGTCACCCGCGGGCCGTACCGGTGGGTGCGTCACCCGTCCTACACCGGCCTGCTGCTGATCTGCCTGGGATTCGGCATCGGCGCCGGCAACTGGCTGTCCCTGGTGATCTGCGCCGTCGTGCCGCCGCTGGGGCTGCTGCCGCGGATCGCGGTCGAGGAGGCCGAACTGCTCCGGGTACTGGGTGAGCGCTACCGCAGCTACCAGCAAACCACCCGTCGCCTCGTGCCGGGACTCTGGTGACCGACCGGGACGGTGGACCCGCGTCGGAGACACCCTCGCCGACTCGGTGACGACGCGACTCGTCCGGCCCGCGAACGGACCAGATCGCGTCAGGTCCGGCCCGCCGTGACGCGGGCGGCCTGGCGGGCCGCCCGCCGCCGGGCCCGACGTCGCCGCAGCAGCCAGAAGACCACGACCAGCGCGATCAGGAAGACGACCACCAGGATCGGCACCACGATCGCGACGATCGACATGACCGCGCTGGTGGCGTCCTCGGCGGTACTGGCCACCGGCGCGCCGAGACCCCCGGTGAACGTGTTGATCACCGGCCGGGCGCCCGCCTTGCCCAGGTGCATGCCGAGGGCGATGACGATGCCGGCGGCGATCGGCACCCACTGCTTGCTGGTGAAGAAGCTGCCCGGATCGCTCACCGTCACGGTCTTCGAACTGGACCCGGCGCCGAACGCGAGGCCGCCGGCCGTCGGTCGTACGACGGTCTGCAGCAGGTCGTTGACGCTGTCCACGGCGGGCACCTTGTCGGCCACGACCTCGACGGTGAGCAGCACACCCAGGATGACCAGCACCCACCCGTTGGACAACCAGTCCCAGCCGTGCGGCAGGTTGATCAGGCTCGTGTACCGGGCCAGCAGGCCGATCACGAGCAGCGGGATGTACGCGTTCAGGCCCGCCGATGCGGCCAGTCCGGTCCCAGTGAGAATTGCCAGCACGAGTTCAGCATGGCATTGCCGTACCACCCGCGCAGGGCGCGTTCCGGGCGGACGGCGACCCGTCCGCGCGTCGGTAGCGACCCGGTTGCGGTCCGTCGGCCGTCACGCGGTCACGGACCGCGGCGCCGCCGTTGCGGGGCCCGGCGTCGTCACTTCTCCGGCGGGTCGTCACACAGCGCCAGTTGGTCGTACACGACCAGGCCGATGCGCGTGGGGTCGTCCGGCGGATGCACCCTCAAGGTGTGGAACGGGTTGGGTCCGTCGTCGAGGATGATCACCCTCTCCGTGCCGGCCGGCAGGTCGGCGGGCCAGTCGATCTCGTTGGTGGGTTCCTCGACGAGGACCCGGGCGAGCCTTCCGCGCAGACCCCGCTGGAACGGACGCAACGGCGTGCGGGGCTCCCTCCCGGTGCCGCGCTGGCCCCCACCGTCCTCGTCCTGCAGGTGGTCGAGGAACTGGCGGGCGCCGCGCAGCGTGGTGCGCAGGCTTCTTCGGGTGACGGTGCAGTCCAGGCGGATGTCGACCGGTCCGGGCAGGTTGTTGTCGGCCCGCCGACCGGACGGCAGCGCGGCCGGGTCGAGACCGTCCCGACGGGCGATCAGCGTGCCCAGTTCGTAGCGACTGACCGCGTCGGCTCCGGCGACGTGGCGGATGCCGACATGCTCGGGCGAGGCGAGTTCCAGAAGTGCCGCGGCCAGGTCCGTCACGTGCACCGGGCAGCGCACGTCGTCGGTGTAGAGCACACCGGTGATCTCCCCGGCGGCCAGGGCGTGCACCCGCCCTTCGTGCGGTGAGTCGCCGTCACCGATGATCAGCGAGGTGCGGGCGACGACCGCGGTCGGGCAGACGGCCCTGATCGCCGTCTCGGCCGCGGCCTTGGCAGCACCGTACGGCGTGGTCGGGTCGGGGGACGCCGTTTCGTCGTAGTGGATCGCGGCGCCGGAGAACACCGCGTCGCTGGAGACGTGCACCAGGCGCGCGCCGACGGCGGCAGCGGCGACGGCCACGTGCACGGCGCCGTCCGCGGTGCTCGCCCAGTCGAACTTCCGGTACGCGGCGTTGACGACCACGTCCGGGCGCACCCTGGCCATCAGGTCGGCCACCTGCCGGCGGTCCCGAACGTCCACCGGGAACCAGGAGGCCCCGGCCACGGCGGCCGGCAGCGTCAGGTAGGTCGCGGCCACCTGAGCGCCCGCGGCCAGAGACTGCCGGGCAACCTCGCGGCCGAGGAATCCGCTGCCACCCACGACGAGGACGCTCATGACCGACCACGCTACCGCCCACCGGCACGGTGCTCGGCCGGCTGCCGGATGGACGAGCCACCCGACAGGCAACCGCGGCGCCCGCTTGCCCCGTCGCCGGGCCGCTCGGCAGAATGGCACGGTGAGCCCGGATGGCCCGTCCGAACGTGCCGCAAGTGGCGAAGAGGTCACCGCCCTGTGCCGGGTGTTCGACCTCAACCACGTCACCGCCGAGGACGCGCTGCGGCGACAGCTGCGCGGCCTGAAGGTCCGGCCCGGATGCGCGTGCGGATGTGCGAGCGTGGACCTCGTACCACCTGCGGACGTGCCGGCGTCGACGTCGGGGATCCAGCGGATCGACGCGGACATTCGCACCGAGGACGGGGCGCCCGTCGGCTTCGTGCTCGTGTCCGTCCAGGCCGGGCGCCTGGATCGGCTGGAGTTCGCGTCGGTGGTCGACGATCCCATCGGCGCGGTGCCCGGACCGGAACAGCTGGCGTCCGATCGGTGACCGTCGTGGTGTCGACTCCGCGCCGGCGTTCGGCGGTGCGGTCGGCGTCAGCCGTGGTGTGCCGGCGGGGCGGTCCGGGCGGCGAGAAGTGCGCGACGCCCGGCCAGGATGACCAGGGAGGCGACCAGCAGCAGCGCCGCGGCCATGAGCCAGGCGGAGCTGTAGCCGCTGTGGTCGACCACGACGGCGAAGATGAGTGGCCCCAGGCAGGCGCCGCTGCTCGCGCCGGTCTGGATGATCCCCGTCGCCCGCCCCGGCGCGGCCGGGTGGGTGCGTACGACGGCGAAGTTGAACAGGCCGGCCCATCCCCAACCCGCGCCGTAACCGATCACCGCGGCGATCACGATCAGCCAGGTCACCTGCAGCGCCAGGAGCATGACACCGATCGAGCCGACCGCGCACAGGGCCGCGACCAGGCGCAGGTGCCCGGCCTGCCGGCGATCGGCGCGCGCGCCGATGACGAGCCTGGTCACGATGCTGGCGACGCTGCCGGCCGCGGCGGCCAGTCCGGCCGAGGAGTCGCTGACGCCGATGTGTACCGCCGACGACACGAAGAAGGAGCCGAGCGCGTTGACCGCCGCCGACCCGATGCCCAGCCCGACCGCGAGGGCGATCAGCGCGCGCCGCGCGAACTGCGGGTCCGGCGCGGAACCGCCGCCGGCGGCGCGTCCGCGACGCTCGGGTTTCGGGCCCCGCCACGGGATGACGAGTCCGATGCAGGCGGCGACGCCGGCGAGCCCGAGGAAGCCCCAGCGCCACCCGATCGTGGCGAGGGCGGGCACGGCGAGCCCGGACAGCAGCGTCGCCGCCGGGATGGCGGCCTGCTTCACCCCGAACGCCAGGCCGTGCCGACGGTGGTCGACCGCGCGTACCAGGTAGCGGTTGGCGGCGGGCTGGATGGCACCGTTGGCCATCCCGGCGAGCAGCAGAGCCCCGGTGAGTTCGACCGGGCTGCGCACGAACAGGCCGATCCCGAGGCTGCTGACGATCGCCGGCAGGACACCCCAGCGCATCATCGTCCGGCCGCCGAACCGGTCGGACAGCCGGCCGAGGGTCACGCTGCACAGTGCGGACGAGGCGAAGAAGACCGCGACCGCGAGGCCGAGACTGCTGGCGGGAAAGTCGAGTTCCCGCCCGATCTGCGGGGCCAGCGACCCGGTGAGGAAGACCGGGAGCTGCCCGACGGTCGTGGCGGCGATGGCGGTGCCCATCGCGATCGGCCCGGTCCGGCGCGACCGCGCCGAGTCGAGCACGCCGGTCACAGGTGGTCCCGGACGATTCCGGCGACGGCCCTCGTACCGACCTGCGGCGAACCGTGCTGGTCGAGGGTGATCCGGCCGGCGGCGAACGCCGCGGCGACCGCGTCGCGGATCCGTTGGCCGGCCTCCGACAGGCCGAGGTGGTCGAGGAGCATCGCCGCACACAGTATCTGCGAGGTGGGGTTCGCCCGGTCGGTGCCCGCGATCGACGGTGCGGAGCCGTGGATCGGTTCGAAGTACGCGGTCCGGTCCCCGATGTTGCCGGACGGGCACATGCCCAGTCCGCCGACGGTCGCCGCGCCCACGTCGCTGAGGATGTCGCCGAGGAAGTTCTCCATCACCAGTACGTCGAAGTGCCGTGGATCCTGCACCAGGTCGTGTCCGGCGGCGTCGGCGTACCGGTAGTCCGCCTCGACGTCCGGGTACTGGGCGGCGACCTCGGTGAAGATGTCCCGGAAGAAGGCGTACGACCGCAGCACGTTGCTCTTGTCCACACAGGTCACCCGCCGCACCCCGTCGGCCGGCGCACCGCCCCGCCGCCGTGCCAGGCCGAAGGCGTGGTGCACGACGCGTTCCACCCCGACCCGGGTCAGCAGCAGCTGGTCGACGCAGGCCCGGTCGTTGCCGACGCCCAGGCCCCGGGACAGGTACAGGCCCTCGGTGTTCTCCCGGACCACGACGTGGTCGATGTCGCCGGACCCGTCCCGCAGCGCGGTACGGACGCCCGGGAAGCTCCTGATCGGACGCACGTTGGCGTAGGTGTCCAGTCCCCCGCGCAGCACGCCGCCGAGCAGCCCGCCCTCGGTACCGTCGGGCCGGCGCACCTCGGGCAGGCCGACCGGCCCCTTCAGCGTCGCGTCGTACTCGTCGCGGATCCGCGCGAGCGCCTCGGGGGCGAGCGCGTACCCGTGTTCGGCGTACGTGCGCGCGCCGCCGGACTCCTCGCGGTAGTCGAGGACGGCGGTGCCGCTGACCGCCGCGTCGAGCACCTCGACCGCGCTGTCCACGAGTTCCGGGCCGATCCCGTCCCCGCGGATGACGCCGATACGGAAGGTGGGCACCTGTGCCAAGACCGCTCCTGTCCTCGCGTACCTGCCTGTTCGTGCCTGTCCACTGCGAGAGCGGACCAAGCTACACGCCGCCCGCCGCTCCGGTCGGCAGCGGCTGTCCCGCCGGTACCGGGCCGCCCTGGACGTCCCCGGAGTAGTCGGCGGTCTCCGCGATCCACCGCTTCGCGTACACCAGGGTGATCGCCAACGTCACCAGCGCGGCCAGCACCAGGTACGACGCGAAGAACAGCGACGTGCCGGACGCGCTGTTGAGCCAGACCGCGATGAGTGGAGCGGTGCCGCCGAGCACCGACTGGGCGATGTTGTAGGACAGTCCCCCGGCGGTGACCCGGATGCGCGCGGGGAAGATCTGGCTGACCGCGAGCAGCGACGGCACGGCCATGACCCCCTTGCACAGTCCGAGCACCGCGGCGCCGACGAAGCCGCCGACAACCCCCGAGCCGGCCAGCGCGAACCCCGGGATCACCCCGACCGCGACGACCAGCGACCCGATGATCGTCGCCCGCCGCAGGCCCAGTCGGTCGGCGAACGGGCTGAACAGCAGCACGAAGACGATGATCATCACCGATCCGAGGGTGTTCGCCGCGTACGCCTGGGTGGACGACAGCGCCTCGTTGTTCTTGAGGAACGTGGTGAGGTAGGAGGTGAGCGTCGCGGAGATGATCGCCCAGGTGCCGAGGAACGCCACGAAGATGCCGATCCTGCGCCAGTGGGTACGCATCGCCTCGAAGAAGGGCGACCGCACGGTCTCCTTCCGGCGGGCCAGCGCTCGCTGGAGCGCCCGGAACTCCTCGCCCTCCTCGGTCTTGCGCCGCAGGTACAGGCCGACGATCCCCATCGGGACGGCGAGCCAGAACAGTACGCGCCAGCCCCACGCCTCGTACGAGTCGGCGGGCATCGTCGCGGACAGGATCGTGGCGAACAGCGAGCCGACCAGGAAACCGACGAAGGTCATCGCGGTCAGCGAGCCGACCGCCGTCGCCTTGCGTCCCCGCCTGCCGTGTTCGTAGACGAACGAGATCGCGGTGGCGTACTCGCCGCCGGTGCCGAAGCTCTGGATCAGCTGCATGAGCAGCAGCAGCACGGGTGCGGCGAACCCGAGGGTCCGGTAGCCGGGCACACAGCCGATCAGCGCGGTGCCGGTACAGGTGATGATGATGGTCAGCGACAGGGCGCGGCGGCGGCCGAGCTTGTCGCCGATGTGCCCGAAGATCGCGCTGCCGATGGGCCGCATCAGGTAGGAGGTCGCGAAGATCGCGTACGCGCTGAGCAGGCCGACGACCTCGGATCCGGGCGGGAAGAACTGCTTGCCGATGATGGTCGCGACAACGCCGTAGATGCCCCAGTCGTACCATTCCACGAAGTTGCCCGCGGAGGCGGCGATGACGGTCCTGCGGCGCTCCGCTCTCGGTATCGGCCGCGGCGCGAGCGCCTCAGTCTCGGACATCGTTGCCATCCTCTTTCTCGGTGCCTGCTGTGGGTACGGGGATACCGAACCGCGCCGCGAGTTCGCGCAGTTCACGCCAGGTCTTCTCGCGCAGCACGATTCCGTGCTGTCGGGAGTGCCCGCGCTTGTCTGCCTCGATGTCTCCGGGCGCGTACACCCGGCGCACACCGGGCGCGGGTTCACTGGCCCGGACGTACTCGGCGATGGCCGTGGCCCGTGCGCACACTCCGGACGCGTCGCCGAACACGTCGGCGTCGATGACCAGGTAGAAGTTGCCGACCGTCACGTCCGTGTCCGCCCGGCCGGTACGGTTCGCGGACCCGGTGAATCCGGAGAGCGTGATGTCCCTGGTCAGGTTCGCGCCGGTGAGGCCGGACGCGAGCATCTCGACCATCAGCGACAGCGCCGATCCCTTGTGGCCGCCGCTGGCGAGTATCCCGCCGCTGAGCGCGGCGGCCGGGTCGGTGGTCGGCGCACCGGACCCGTCGACTGCCCACCCGGGCGGCAGGGTCTCCCCGGCGTCGAGTGCCATCTTCACCCGGCCGCGCGACGACATCGACTGCGCCATGTCCAGTACCAGTTCCGGGTGCTGCACGCCGGGGCTCGCGAACGACAGCGGGCTGTTGCCGATGCGGGGGCCGCGACCGCCGAACGGTACGACGGACGGCGACGAGCTGCCCATGGCGAGCGCGAGGAAGCCCCGCTCGGCGGCGTGCCGGGTGTAGAAGGCCGCAGCGCCGAAGTGCGCCGTGCGGGTCACCCCGGCGATCGCGACCCCGGTCCGCGCCGCCTTGTCGATCGCGGCGTCGACGGCGCGGACGCCGACGGGCGCACCGAAGCCGGAGTCGGCGTCGAACAGCACCGACGCGGGGCCTTCGCGCAGCACCCGTTCCACCGGGCGAGGGTTGACCTGCCCGGACTCCAGCTGCCCGACGTAGGACGTCGTACGGGTCAGCCCATGGGTGCTGACCCCGGTCTCGTCCGCCTCCACCAGGGAGCGCGCCAGGGTCTGCGCGTCATCGTCACGCAGACCCACGGCCGTGAAGATCGCCGCCGCGAACCGGGTCAGGTCCTTCGCGGACAGCCCGGCGCCGGCTGGTACCGCCTCGCTCATGATCAGCTCCGCCTCTTGCAGAACAGGGTTCGTCCGGCGTCCAGGAGTTGCACGTCGGAGTCGACGAAGTCGGCGTAGTGCACGATCACCGCCTCCTGCGTCTGCGGCACGGTCGCCGACAGCGGAGTGTGCGCGATGATGCCGTGCACGATCCCTTCGTCCAGTCCGGCCTCCAGTGCCCAGTGCGCACCGAGAAATCCGTGCTGGTAAAGCCTTCCCGGCCGGGAGTACCCCACGGTGGCCTCCGCCGAACCGGAATCGAACTCGTGCAGCTTCGACACGTCGTGCAGCAGGGCGATCGCCAGCGTGCTGTCCTTGTCGATGGCCACCTCGTGCGTGGCGCTCTCCACGTCGACGATCGCGGCGGCGATCCGGGTGACCGCACGGGTGTGCGTGACCAGCGTGCGCCGGGTGGGCAGCTCCGGGCTCTTCGGCACCTCTCCCAGTTCGCGCCAGCCGCTGGACCGCCACGCGGTGGCCCAGACCTCGGCGACGGCCCGGCGCAGCTGCGGTCGGCCGATCTGGTCGATCTCGGGCAGCAGCCGCCGCACCTCGTCGACCGAGCCCGCATGGACGGTGTCAGTCACCTGAACTCCAAACTGTCGACACTAGCCGGCATTTGGGCATCGTAGAACGGCCCTGACCGACAAGCAAGAGGGGCAAGTGGCGACACTTGACCTCTATCGGTGGACATCTGGCCCGGCGAACGCGGCTCCGGGCACCGAATCGCCGGGCGGGCCGCGGCGCACCGCGCCCACCACGATCACCATGGGTACGCTCGGCACCGTGGCGACAGCGGGCGAGGCGGACCAGGCAGATGCGAGCCGGGCCCCGGCGGACGGGAGCCGGCCACCGCACACGGCGTCCGAGTCGATCACCCGCGTGCTGACCCGTGCCATGTCCCTGCACGGGCAGGGCGAGCTGGTCAGCCGGATGGTCACCGACCTGGCCATCGAGATCATCGAAGGCCGGCTGCCGTCCGGGCACGAACTCACGTCCGTCTACCTCGGCCGACGTTTCGGCACCAGCAGGACACCGGTGCGCGAGGCTCTCTCGGTACTGCAGCGTGAGGGCCTCGTCGAGATCCAGCCGCGGAAACGGCCACGGGTGGCCGGGCTCACGCTGCCGGAGATCCGGGACCTCTACCAGATCCGGGCCCACCTGTACTCGCTGATCAGCGAGCGCATCGTCGAGGACGCCAGCGACGCGGAGATCGCCCGGCTCGACGCGATCCTGGACCGGATGCACGACGCCGTCGACGACGACGATCCGCTGCGGTACTTCTACCTCACCGTCGAGTTCCGCGACATCGAGGCGGAGATCTGCCCGAACCGGAGCGTCGGCAGCATCATCGAGTCACTCGGCGTCCGCACCTACCGACTGCGCCGGTACGGGCTGTCGATCCCGGGTCGGATGCGGGTCTCGTACCAGGACTACACGCGGCTGCGCGAGGCGTACCAGGACCGGGACCGGGAACTGGCGATCGCCGTGGCGCGGGCCCTGATGCGCAAGGCACTCCGCGTCATCGAGGACACCTGGCAGCAAAGCGCCTCCACCGAGCTGCACAGCTGACCACCCAGCGCGACGGGCCCACGGTCGCGCCGCGTGGGTGCTACCTGGCGCCGTCGGCGGGCATCCGGCCGATGATCCACTCGTGCAGCTGGGCGATCGGCAGCTCGTACGAGGTGAGGACCGACCCGTGGCCGTGCCGGTTGGCCAGCCCGCGCTGGACCAGTCGGCAGGTCTCCATGTCCTGGATGTGGATCTGTTCGAGTCCGTTCATGGTCACCTCCAGCCGCTGCTGGTACCCGGGCTCGTGCGGTACCGACGGCGGTAGCAGCAGGTGCCAGATGACCCGGTGCCGGTCCACGGTGCCCGGCAGGATCTGCAGCCAGAACGCCGAGCCGGGCTGAACGCCCGCGCACAGCAACGGGAACACCGAGAACAGGTGCATGTCGGAGGTGGGCGCCGACTCCTGGTCCATGAACGCCTGCATGTCCAGGTAGTCCTCGTCGCAGGGCATCGAGGTCAGGCTCCACGGCTGGCCGGCGTTGTCGGCGCAGCGCGCGGTCCGGGCGGGGAGCAGCGGCTCCAGCGAGTACCGGTGGGTGCCCAGGTGGTGGTAGTACTCGTTGAAGTTCTCCCACATCACCTTCCAGTTCCACGGCGAGTCGAACTCGATGGACGCGGCGGTCACCATCTCGTCGATCCGCCAGCCGTCCAGCTCCGCGGCGAGCCCGGTGAGCTGCGGCGTCAACGGTTCGGCCGTACCGGAGAGGTTCACGAAGATCCAGCCGAGCCAGACCTCCCACCGCACCCGGGGCAGCGCGCAGGCCGCGCGGTCCAGCGTCGGCGCGACCAGCGGAGCCGACCTCAGCGCGCCGTCCGGCCCGTAGGTCCACTTGTGGTACAGGCATTCCACCCGCCCACCCGGCACCGGCTCCTCGGTGAGGGTCATGCCGCGGTGGCTGCACGCGTTGACGAGCAGGCGCAGGTCGCCACCACTGTCGCGGGTGAGCAGCAGGTCCCGGCCCCCGGCGGAGACCGGTACGAAACCGGGCTCGGCCGGCGCGTCGGACAGCCGGCACAGCGGCAGCCAACCGGAGTCGAAGACGTGCCGCTGCTCGCGCGCGTAGAAGTCGGGGTCCGTGTAGCACTCCGCGGGCAGGGCGGGCGTTCCCAGCGGGCGGCCCTCCACCGGTTCACCGGTCTGGTCGGTCACGGTCGTCGCCTCCTGTCCGCGCGGAGCAAGTGTCAGGATCGTGGGGCAGGTGCCAGCAGCGCCGCGTGACCTGCCCCGGTCAGTACCCGCGACACCTCGTCGAGGTCCGCGTGGATCGTCCAGGCGCTCCCCGGCGGGCCCGACGGCCGGGGCGCGGTCGGCAGTTCGGCTCCGGTGACCAGGACGACCGCAGTCTCCCTCGGCGCCACCACGTCGAGGGTCAGGGCGCGACGCAGTCCGGCAAGAGCCGCCGCACCGGCCGGCTCGCTGCGTACGCCGTCCAGGGCCAGTTCGGCCACGGCGTCCAGGATGGCCTCGTCCGGGACGGTGACGAAGGTGCCGCCCGTCGACCGCAGGTCGTCGAGGACCGCGTCGCCGGCGGCCGGGTCCGGTACCTCGATGCCGTCGGCGACCGTGCCGGACCAGGAGGCCGGGTCGGGGC
>JBAUUM010000568.1:0-1715 GCA_049582705.1 Actinocatenispora sp. | reverse complement strand
TCGCGGGCGGCGGCGAGGAACGTGTCGTTCTCCTCGGGAGTGCCGATCGTGACGCGGACACCTTCGGGGAACGGCCGGACGATCACGCCGCGGCTCTCGCAGACCTTGCCGAACCCGGCCGGGTCCTCGACGGGCAGCCAGTAGAAGTTGGACTGGGTGTCGGGCACGGTCGGCACCAGCGAACGCACCAGCGGGACGAGCCGGTCCCGCTCGCCGAGGATGATGCGTACCCGCCGGTCGACCTCGTCGGCGGCGCGCAGCGCGGCCAGCGCGGCGGCCTGCGCCACCAGGTTCGTGGAGAACGGGGTGAGCACCTTGCGGACCGCGTCGGCCACGTCCGGCGCCGCGACCAGCCAGCCGCAACGCAGGCCGGCCATGCCCCACGCCTTCGACAGCGTGCGCAGCACGACCACGTTGGGCCGGTCGGCGTACTCGACCAGACCGTCCGGTACCTCCGGGTCGGTGATGAACTCCCGGTACGCCTCGTCCAGCACGATCAGCACGTCGTCCGGCACCGCGTCGAGGAACCGGGTCAGCGCGTCCCGGCGGATGGCCGTACCGGTCGGGTTGTTCGGGTTGCAGACGATCATCACCCGGGTCCTGGGCGTGACCGCGGCGAGCATCGCGGCCAGGTCGTGCTCGTGCCCGGCGGTGTTGGGCACCATCACCGAGCGCGCGCCGGCGCCGGCCGCCGCGATCGGGTACGCCTCGAACGACCGCCACGCGTAGACGACCTCGTCGCCCGGCCGGGTGGCCGCCTTGAGCAGCAGCTCCAGCAGCGCCACCGAGCCGCAGCCGGTCACGATCCGGTCGGCGGACGGACCGTACCGCTCGGCCAGCGCGTCGCGCAGCGCCACCACGCCCATGTCCGGGTAGCGGTGCGACTCGGCCATCGCCGTGGCGACGGCCTCCGGTACGCCCGGCAGCGGGCCGTACGGGACCTCGTTGGAGGCCAGCTTGATGGCGGCCGGGATGCCCAGCTCGCGTGCCAGGTCGGCGGGGTTGCGGCCGGGCACGTACGAGGGCAACTCGTCCAGATCGGGGCGGGTGAGTCGCGGGGTCATCGGGTGTCCTTCTGGTCGGGTGGCGCGGTCGGGGCGGGCAGGTCGGACGGCCTGGCCGACACCACCACCGTATGCGCAGACTTGTCGTGGATGCACTGCGCGAGTGGCCGGTCCCATGTACACCACAGCGCGTCCAGGATCTGGATCGGCACACCGCACGGGAAGAGCAGGTTCGGGATCGCCAGGACCGACCAGCGCCGGAACGACAGGCCGAAGTCCACCGCGGCGCCGTCGATCCGGACCACCTTGATGCGGAGCAACCGCTTACCGACCGTCTGCCCGGACCGGCTGGTGGAGATCACCTCGTAGACGAACCACAGCGCCAGCGAGATCAACAGCATCGGGTACAGCAGCTCGTTGAGTCGCGAGTCCGGCGGCGGCGGGGTCGCGTTCGGGTGGTTCAACGCGTCCCGCAGGTACGGGATGAGGATCTGTAGGTACCGGTACCCGAGCCAGCTGTTGGCCACCAGGCTGAGCAGCCCGACCAGCACGATGTCGACCACCCGGGCGCCGAGCCGGCGCTCCAGCGAGGCGCCGGTGAACCCGGCGGGCATGGGGATCTTCACGCGCTGCAGTACGGCGCCGGGTCGTAGCAGTTCGGGACGCTGCTGACCGTCCGGCTGCGAGGTGCCGGGACCGTACGGGCCCGGC
>JBAUUM010000567.1:0-5908 GCA_049582705.1 Actinocatenispora sp. | reverse complement strand
GCCCCGACACGACGTCACCGACCGTGAACCGGCCGGCACCCGAACACCGGACGGCCCGGCGCCCGCCGTGTCCGGCGACCCGCCGGGCGTGCCCGGTCCCGCCGGGCGTGCCGACAGGACCGGTCCGGCAGCGTCCGTCAGACCGTCTCCGCCGGCACGTCCTCCGCCGGCAGGGTGTCCATGAACGAGCTCACCGAGAAGACCGCGTTGCCGGCACCCGGACGGCCGTAGCCGGGCGGGGCGGAGAGCTTGTTGCGCTCCATCGTCTCCCGGTAGACGGTGAGCAGCTTCAGGTGGTAGTCCAGCGGCGCGCCCTGCGGGTTCGCCCGACCCAGCGGCGTCGTCGGCTCCGGGCACCAGGTGGTGAACCGCGGCGTGATGCCCCGGGACATGAAGTACTCCAGGCCCTCCGCGGTCGACTCGACTGCGGCGTCCACGTCGGTGAAACCGTGCGGTGCGGCCATCTCCACGCCCGCCACGAAGTTCGGGATCACGTTGCGCGCGCCGAACACGTCCGCCGAGTCGAGGATGCGACGGTGCCACTCCTCGCGCCCCACATAGCGTTCCTTGCCCGGGCAGTACAGCTCGAACAGCCGCTTGTCCCACACCTCGTAGTTGGGGTGGTAGATGCTGATCCCGTAGTCCTTGAAGCGCTGCACGTCCGCCTTCGGCAGCGCCTGCGCCACCACCTTGCCGATCCAGCGACCCGGGAAACGCTCCTCGATCGCCTTGGCGTACCGGCCGTAGAAGTCCGCCTCGCCCAGGCCCTCGACGGTCTTGGTGACGCTGCCGCCGGTCAGGGTGTACGCGGTGGACAGCTTCGCGGTGTCGTGCTCGTTGATGATCTCCAGCGCCTCCAGCACCTCCTCCACCGGCTTCACTCCGGTGTACGGACGGCCGGCGGCCTTGTGCTGGCGCCAGTTGTGGTTGATGTCGCAGTACTGGCACTCCTCCTTGGCGCCGAAGTATTGGCAGACACGGAAGACCGTCAGGTAGATCAGGTAGCCCCACTGGATCGTGGGCGCCACCTCCATCACCTGCTTGCCGTTGGCGAGCGGATGCCGGTAGTACTCGGGCATCGGCGGCACGCCGACGTCACCGATCGGCCGGCCGTCCAGATGCAGGCGCAGCGCGCCGTCCTCGTCGGCCGCGACCCGGTACGGCGACGCCGGGTTCACCCGCACCGACACCACGGTGCGACGCAGCTTGTACGGCCCGCCGGTGAGCACGATCTCCTCCGGCGGGCGCCGCAGCGCCGCGGTGCCCAGCTCGGGCAGCTGGCGGTGGTCGAACGAGAAGATGAAGTACGACTTGGGTTTGACGTCACCGCCGTCGTCGGTCAGCGCGGAATCGTCGAACGCCATGCCGGTGCGCAGCAGATCCTCCTTGAGGATCGCCTCCGGCGGCAGGTGCGCGAAGCGCTGCATCGAGGATTCGATGAGCTCGGTCCGCGCCTGTGACTCGGCGCGGGTCACGCCCAACGTCAGCTCAACACCCTCAGCCATTGCCCACCTCTCACCGCACCGGATACCGCTGCCGGCCACCATACGCCGACCAGGGGCCTGGACAGGTCCGTCCGCCCGGGCTCTGGTGATCCGCCCAGTGCCGGCACCGTCGACCGGCCCCCGCCGGGCTCACCCGACGCCTCCAGGGTGCTCCTACCGGCCGCGTCGCCTGCGTCACGTCACCGTGGCGGTGCATGTCGTCACAACCCGACCGCCTGTCAGCGGGCTGTGCGGGCGGTGCCAGCGCTCCCGCCGACCATGATGGGCACCGACGAACGGAGCACACCATGACCGCGACCGCCGTACACCATCTGGACGTCCCCGGTGCCCGACTGCACTACGAGACGCGTGGCTCCGGACCCGTCCTGCTGATGATCTGCGGCGGCCACACCGACGCCGGGATCTTCGCGGCGGTGGCGGGCCTCCTCGCCGAGCGGCACACGGTCGTCACGTACGACCCGCGCGGCAACTCGCGTAGCACGCTGGACGGCCCGCCGACCGATCAGCGCATCGAGGTGCACGCCGACGACGCCCGCCGACTGGTCGAGGCCGTCGGCGAGGGGCCGGTCTCGGTGTTCGGCAGCAGCTCCGGCGCCATCGTCGCGCTCGACCTGGTCGCCCGGCACCCGGACCGGGTACGCACCGCCGTGGTGCACGAACCGCCCGCGGTCACGCTGCTGCCCGACGCCGAGCGGCACCGGGCGTTCTTCGCCGGGGTGTACGACACCTACCGGCGGGACGGCACCGAGGCGGCGCTGCGGATGTTCGCGGCCGGCGTCGGCCTGGAAGAGGGCGGCGGCCCGCCCGCACCCGGCGACGCGGCACCGCCGGCCACGCCACCGGAGATGCTGGAGATGGTCCGTCGGATGACCGGGAACCTGGACTTCTTCCTGGCGCACGAGGTGCGCTCGTTCACCGATCACGTACCGGACGTGCCGGCCCTGGCGCGCGCCGGTACCCGCATCGTGCTCGCCGGCGGCGAGGAGTCCCGGGCGCACCTGCCGTACCTGCCGAACACGGTGCTCGCCGAGCGGCTCGGCCTGACGATCGTGGACTTCCCCGGCGACCACACCGGGTACGTGTCGCGCCCGGAACCGTTCGCGGCACTGCTGGACAAGATCCTCGCGGGCTGACCGCCCGCTGCCCGCGCTTCGACCAGCCCGGCCGAGGTGTCTGCGCCCGGCCGGGTATCGGGCGCCCGGCCGGATATCGGGCCCCCGGCCGGCTCGTCCCGCGGCGGTACGGGCGGGTCAGGAACCGCCGAACCGGCCGGCCAGCCGCCGGTACGTGGCCGGGGCGAGCACCCGTACCGCCGCCGGCAGCCGCAGCCACGACGGGGTGAACCGCTCCGGCCGGTCCAGCACGATCGACCGCACCAACGCGTCGGCGACCGCCTCCGCGGGCAGCGGCACCGGCCTGCGCCGCCCGTACTCCCGGCCCCGCCGGGCGAAGAACGCGCTGCGCACCACGCCCGGCACGAGTACGCCGACGCCCACGCCCGTGCCGGCCAGTTCCAGCCGCAGCGACTCGGCGAACGTGTCCAGCCCCGCCTTGGTGGCCGAGTACACGGCCTCACCGGCCACCCCGGTACGCCCGGCGATCGACGACACGAACATGACGTGCCCGGTGCGGCGCGACACCATGCCCGGCAGCAGCATCCTGGTCAGCTCCACCGGCGCCCGCAGGTTCACCGCCAGGACCCGGTCCGACGCCGCGGCGGACATCGCGGTGAACCGGCCGGCCAGGCCCTGACCTGCGTTGTTGACCAAGATGTCGACCCGGCCGGCGGCGTCCAGCGCCGCCGTCGCCAGCAGGTTCACCTCGGCCTCGTCGGCCAGGTCCGCGGCCAGCGGCGTGCCGCCGGTCATGGTCGCCAGCATCGCCAGCCGTTCGGTGTCCCGGCCGTGCAGGATCAGCCGGGCACCCAGCTCGGCCAGGCGCATCGCGGTGGCCCAGCCGATGCCCGAGGACGCGCCGGTCACCAGCGCGACCGAGTCCCGGATCCGCACTCACTCCCCCTCCGAGTCAGCGGGCTGTTTCCACTCACCCCGCCGGGTCAGGTGCGGTGCCCGGGTCGCCAGGACCGCGATCCCGCTCACCATGATGCTCAGGCCGATGACCTCACCCACCACCGCGCCGGGTCCCAGCGTGATGTGCCCGTCCAGCCACAGCATGCCCACCCCGATCGAGATCAACGGGTCGACCGTGGTGATGATCGCCAGCGCCGGGCTGCCCAGTCGCCCCGACTGGAACGAGTTCTGGTTCAGCAGGACGCCCATCGGCCCGAGCACGCAGATCGCGTACAGCTGCCAGTGGTGGAACAGCTCCGGGAATCCCTCGTCGAACCGGTTGGACAGGCTGCGCACCAGGCCGGCCGTCACGCCGTAGCAGATGCCCGTGGCGAGCGCCAACGGCAGCGGACGCCACTGCCGCTCGACCACGTACGAGGCGAGGATGCACACGGTCAGCAGCAGGGCGAGCCCGACCGCCAGCGGCAGGATGGTGAGCGCGGTCAGGTCCCGCCCGCCCACGTCACCCGGCCGCGCCACCAGCAGGAACAGGATCAGTCCGGTCAGTACCAGCCCGGCGCCGAGGATCCGCAGCCGGTCCGGCCGGTGCCCCGCCAGGATCGGCGTGAGCAGCACGTAGAACAGCAGGCCGGTCACCAGCAGCGGCTGCACCACCATCAGCGGCCCGAACCGCAGGGCGAACACCTGGAGCGAGAAACCGAAGATGGCCAGGACGATGGACCACCGCCACAGCCGGTGCCGGAACAGGTCCGCGAACAGCGCCGGATCGCCGGTGCCGTGCGTCGGCACCTGATGGTTCGCCCGGTACTGCAGGTTGGAGGACATACCGAACGACAGGGCACCCGTCACCGCGGCCGGCACTGCGATCAACAGCCCCGGCGGCATGTTCACGTCGACCGGGCGGCGTCGTCCGGCACCATCTCCGCGTCCGGCAGCAGCTCCGCGAACGACGCCCGGATCGCCTCCGGCAGCGGTTGCACCGCGCTGCGCAGCGACTCGTCGAAGAGCACGCACACGCCCGTCACGTCCGCGTTGCGCATGATCCCGACGCCCAACGGCACCCCCTCGGCCAGCGCCCCCACCGGATACACCGCCCGGAACCGGTTGCCGGCAATCCGACGTACGGTGCGCGGCCCCGGCACGTACGAGGCGATCATGTTGAAGAACTGGCTGTTGTAGACCCGGGCTGCCATCCACCCGTGCACCGGCGCCGGGAACATGCCCAGCGCGCGCATCACGAACGCCGCCGCGTGCGGCTCGCCCAGCTCGATCCGCCGGTGCAGGTCGCGGCGGATCGCGTGCACCCGCTCCAGCACGCTCATCGGGCCCACCGGCAGGTTGATCGACACGGCACCGGTCAGGTTGCCGGCGATCCGGCCGCCGGTGCGGCCCGGCATGGCCACCGGCAGCATGGTGCGCAGGAACGTGGGCTCCCCCGGTCCACCGACGACGCCCGCCCGGCGCAGCGCGTCGGCGACCACGCCGAGCATCAGCTCACTGGTACGCACCTGGTGCGCGTGGGCCGCCTCCCGTACCGGGCCGGTGGGCAGCGGAACGGTCAGCACGCCGCGCTGGTTCGGGGTGAGTTCCCGGTTCAGCGGGTTGGTGGGGGCGGCGGCGTGCCAGCCCAGTTCCCACATCCCGCGGGCGACCTTGCCGGTCAGCGACGCGACCCGGCGCAGCGACGAACCGCGCCGGGACGTCTCCCGGTCCGGTGCCCCCGGCGGCTCGTCCGGCAGGTCCATCAGCCGGTCGAGGGTGCCCACCATCGACAGGCCGTCGCCGATCGCATGATGCATCTTGAAGCACAGCGTGGCGATGTCGCTGCCCTCCTGACGCACCAGCATCAGCTCCCAGGGCGGCCGGCGCAGCGACAGCGGGCGGGACCAGAACCAGTCGACCGCGGCGCGTACGCCGTCCTCGTCGCGCACCGTCACGTCGCTGAGGTGCTCGTCCACGTCGACGGTCGTCTCCGCCACCCAGCCCGGTCGACGCCAGTCGCCGCGCGGTACCAGCCGGCGGCGCAACGTGACCATGACCGGCAGCCGCTCGACGAGGCGTTGCCGCAGCACGGCGCCGGTCAGCGGCGCCGCGCCCGCCTCCGGCTCCACCGTGATCACCGCACCGACCTGCTGCGTGATCGATCGGGTCTGCACGTGCAGGAAGAACGAGTCCGGCGGCCGCAGCGGCCAGGCGCGCCGTACCGGGGCGATCCGCGGCACCGGGCGGGACGGCGACGCCATGGTGCGCGGGGCGTCCAGGGCCGGTATCCGCGGCACCATCGCGGCCAGCCGGGGCAGGTCCGCCCCCGGGTCGTGGCCGTCGAGGTAGCCGTCGACCGGCAGTCCCGCCCCGTTGCGCGCGCCGTGGTCC
>JBAUUM010000566.1:0-3735 GCA_049582705.1 Actinocatenispora sp. | reverse complement strand
GGTCCCCGTGACCGCCGTGTCCACCCCGCCGGCCACCGGGACGGACCGGGCCGCCGCCCGCGCGCCCCGGGGCCGTCGGTCGCCGCATCTCGCGACGCTCGGACTGCTGGCCCCGGCACTGCTGCCGGTGCTCGCGTTCAGCGTGGCGCCGCTGCTGTACGGCATCTTCCTGGGCTTCACCGACGCCCGGGCCGGCTACAACATGCCGGTCACCGTCACCGGGTTCGACAACTACGTCGAACTGTTCGGCGACGCCGACTTCTGGGGTTCGTTCCGGGTCGGGCTGGTCTGGGCGGTCAGCGTCACGGTGCTCCAGTTCGCCGCGTCGACGGGGCTGGCGTTGCTGCTCAACATGCGGCTGCGCGGCAGGTGGCTGGCACGCACCCTGACCCTGGTGCCGTGGGCGATGCCGCCGGTCGTGGTCGGCCTGATGTGGCGGCTGGTGTACCACCCGCAGGCCGGCATCCTCAACAGCACCCTGCGCAGCCTGCACCTCATCTCGACCAACGTCGACTGGCTGGACAGCTTCGCCCTCGCGCTGCCCGCGGTGATCGTGGTCGGCGTGTGGAGCGGCATGCCGCAGACCACCATCGCCCTGCTCGCCGGCCTCCAGGCGGTACCGACCGAACTGACCGAGGCGGCCGTGGTGGACGGCGCGTCGTCCTGGCAGCGGTTCCGTTCGGTGACGCTGCCGGCGCTGCGGCCGGTCATCACCGCGATCACCTCGCTCGACTTCATCTGGAACATCAACCAGTTCGGCCTGGTGTACGTCCTGACCCAGGGCGGACCGGGCGGCAGGACCCGGCTGCCGATGCTCTTCGCGTACCAGGAGGCGTTCCGGTACGGGTTCTTCGGCTACGCCGCGTCGCTCGGCGTGGCGATCGTGCTCGTCGTCCTCGCCCTGCTCGCGTTCTACCTGCGGCGGCAACTCAAGGAGGCGAGCTGAGATGACGGCACGGTCCCGCCCCGCGACCCGGCCGCTGGCCTACCTGGCGCTGCTGGCGTACATGCTCTTCCTGGCGTTCCCGCTGGCCTGGCTGGTGTCCACGGCGCTCAAGACGCCACGGGAGATGGCCTCCCTGCACCCGACGTGGATCCCGCACCACCCGACGCTGGGGAACTTCGCGGCCGCGTTCGGCGAGCAGAACCTGGTGGCCAGCGCGGGCAACAGCCTGCTCGTCGCGCTGTCCGCCTCCGTGCTCACCGTGCTCGCCGCGCTGCCCGCCGCCTACGCGCTGGCCCGGTCCGCCTCGGTGCTCAACAAGCTCGCGCTGGGCTGGGTACTGGTCAGCCAGGTCTTCCCGTTCATCCTGATCATCATCCCGCTGTTCATGATCCTCAAGAACCTGGAACTGGTGAACAGCCGCGGCGGGCTGATCCTCGTGTACCTCACGTTCAACCTGCCGTTCGCGCTGTGGATGCTGCAGGGCTACGTGCGGGGGGTGCCGCGCGAGCTGGAGGAGGCCGCGTCGGTGGACGGCGCCGGCCGGCTGCGCATCCTACGTAGTGTCGTCGCGCCGCTGCTCGTGCCCGGCGTCGTCGCCACGTTCCTGTTCGCGTTCATCTCGTCCTGGAACGAGTTCATGTTCGCCCTGGTCCTGCTGAAGGACCCGGACCTGTCCACCGTGCCCCTGACCCTGGTGCGGTTCACCGGCGCGGACGGGGTGGCCCGGCTCGGGCCGCTCGCCGCCGCCGCACTGCTCGCCACCATCCCCAGCCTCGCCCTGTTCGCCCTGATCCAGCGCCGGCTCACCGCCGGCCTGCTGGCCGGCGCCGTGAAGGGCTGACCCACGATGTCCGTCTCGCACATGAAGGAAGTTGCCATGCAGCGTCGTACCCTCCTGGCCACCGTGCCGGCCGCGCTGTTGGCCGGCACCGGACTGGCCGGCTGCTCCTCCGACTCCGGCTCCGGCAAGCTGAGGTTCCTCAGCCTGGCCTGGCAGAAGGAGTCGGTGGCCGCGAACAAGAAGCTGGTCGCCGAGTGGAACCGCCGGCACCCCGACGCGCACGTGCAGTACGTGCAGGGCAGCTGGGACAACGTGCACGACCAGCTGGTCACCGCGTTCGAGGGCGGCGACCCGCCCGACGTGATCCACGACGACTCCCCGGACATGGCCGGCTTCGCCGCGCAGAACTACCTCCAGGACCTCAAGGACCTGCGCCCGTCCGCGCTGACCTCCGACATCAGCCGGGCCGCCTGGGAGACGGTCACCATCGACGGCGGCGTGTACGGCGTGCCGTTCCTGGAGGAGTCGCAGGTCTTCGTCGCCAACCGGACGATGCTGGCCCGGGCCAAGGTGCGGATCCCCACCGTCGAGACGCCCTGGACCTGGGACGAGTTCGCCGACGTGTGTCGGAAGCTGACCGTGCGAGGCAGGACGTACGGCACGGCCTGGCCGCTCAAGCAGCCGGTGAACAAGGTCCTCAACCTGGCGCTCAACTTCGACGGCACGTTCTTCACCAACAGCGGCGGCAAGTCCACCGTCAAGGTGGGCGCGGCGGAGCAGGAGGTACTGCGCCGCATCCACGCGCAGCTGTGGACCGACCGCTCCGCGGACCCGTCCACCGTGGGCATGAGCGGCTCCGACCCGCTGCCCGGCTTCTACGCCGGCAAGTACGCGATGGTGCCCGGCGGGGTGTACTTCCGGCAGCAGGTCGTCGAGCAGGCGCCGAAGGGCTTCGACTGGGTGACCATCCCGCCGCTGAAGGGCACCTCGCAGCACCAGGGCGCCACGTCGCAGACGCTGTCCATCGCCGCGCAGTCCAAGAACCAGAAGCAGGCCATGGAGTTCATCGCCTTCATGCTCAACGGCAAGAACCAGGCCACCCTGGCGCTCGGCGACTGGCTGCTGCCGACCAGCCGGCAGGCCGCGAAGGACCCCCGCCTCACGACCAGCAGGTACGGCTGGGACATCGCGACCGCCTCGCAGCGCGACCTGGTGCAGGCGCCGTACCTGAAGGTCAACGGTTTCGACGAGTGGACCGAGAAGGTGGCCACCCCGGCCATGCAGGGCTACTTCGGCAACAAGCTGTCACTGGACGCGCTGTCCCGCAAGCTCGTCACCGACGGCAACGCCGTGCTGAAGCGGTACCAGAAGTGACCGTCCCGGACCTGGCCGAGCGGGCCCGGGGCTGCCTGCTCGGGCTCGCCGCCGGGGACGCGCTCGGCCGCCCCGCGGAAAACCTGACGCCGGACCAGATCGCCGACCGGTGGGGTGTGCTGCGGGACCTGGAGCCGGGCCCGGACGGCGCGCCCGCCGGCACCGACGACACCGAGTACAGCGTCTTCATCGCCCTGCTGCTGGTCGAGTACGGCGCGGACCTGACCACGGCGGACGTGGCCGCCGCGTGGCGCGACCAGATCGCCAGCGTGCCCGGCCCGCTGCGCGGCGCCGGATTCTCCGAGCTGGGCACCGTGCAGGCGCTCCGCCGGGGACTGGCGCCGCCCGCCACCGGACAGCACCACCACGCCTGGTCGGACGGCCTCGCGATGCGCTCCGCGCCGTACGGGGTGTACGCCGCGGGGCGGCCGGACGAGGCCGCGCGGCTGGCCGAGGTGGACGGCCGGGTCGGGCACGACGGCGAGGGCATCCTCGGCGGGCGTGCCGTGGCCGCCGGGGTGGCCGCCGCGATGGCCGGTTCGGCGCCCTCCGAGGTACTGGACGCGGCGCTGTCCGTACTGCCCGACGACTCGTGGACGTACCGCAGCCTGTGCCGCGCGGTGGCGGCGCTGCC
>JBAUUM010000565.1:0-2644 GCA_049582705.1 Actinocatenispora sp. | reverse complement strand
GGGCACTGCAGGTCGCCGAGGTGACCCGGCTGCTGGAGGCCGCCGGGCCCGGCCCCACCGCGGACGGGCCGCTGCCGGTACGCGACCGGGCCCTGCTGGAGTTCCTGTACGGCACGGGCGCGCGGATCAGCGAGGCCGTCGGTGCCGCCGTGGACGACCTGGATCTGGTCGAGGGCACCGTGCTGCTGCACGGCAAGGGCGGCAGGAGCCGGCTGGTGCCGGCCGGCGGCTACGCCTGTCGTGCGGTGTCCGACTACCTCGTCCGCACCCGCCCGGCGCTCGCCGCCGCCGGCGGGGGAGCGGTCGGCGGCCGGCTGTTTCTCAACGCCCGCGGCGGACCGCTGTCCCGGCAGAGTGCCTGGACGATCCTGCGGCGCACCGCGGTCCGGGCCGGACTGGCCGGCTCGGTCTCGCCGCACACCCTGCGGCACTCCTTCGCCACCCATCTGTTGGACGGTGGGGCCGACGTGCGTGTCGTGCAGGAACTGCTCGGGCATGCGTCGGTCACCACCACCCAGGTCTATACGCTGGTGACCGTCGACAGGCTGCGTGAGGTGTACGCCACGACCCATCCTCGCGCGCGCGGTTGAGTCGACCCGTACCGTTTCAGGGACGTACCGTGATACCGGGCCCTGGGCGCCCGGTGTCCGGTGTACGACAGGAGCGTGCCGTAGTTGCGACACGCCGGGGATGATGTCGGACGGCTGATCCGTCCGTGGCGTAGAGTCGGGCCACGGCCGTCCCTCTTCCCCGGTGGTCCGGGGCGGCGCCGGGATCCGGGCAGCCGGTGGGAAGGGTGTTGACCATGACCAGTCTCAGCGGGGACGCGTGGGACAGGCTCCGGCAGGAGCCGCCTCCCATGGATCTCAGCGCCGAGGCGGAGCTGGGGCCAGCCGATCCGTCCGCGTACACCATCAAGCGGCCGATTCTCCAGCCACCGCCGGTCGACCGGCACGGCCCGGCCCGCATCATCGCCATGGCGAACCAGAAGGGCGGGGTGGGTAAGACCACCACGACCATCAACTTGGGCGCGGCGCTGGCCGAGTACGGTCGCCGGGTGCTGATGGTCGACTTCGACCCGCAGGGCGCGCTGTCCGTCGGCTTCGGCGTCAACCCGCACAACCTCGATCTGACGATCTACAACCTGCTCATGCAGCGGGACGTGGCGCTGGACGAGGTGCTGTTCAAGACCAACGTGGACGGCCTGCACCTGCTGCCGGCCAACATCGACCTGTCCGCGGCCGAGATCCAGCTGGTCAACGAGGTCGCCCGGGAACAGACCCTGACCCGGGTGCTGCGGCCCGCGTTGAGGGAGTACGACTACATCCTCATCGACTGCCAGCCGTCGCTGGGCCTGCTGACCGTGAACGCGCTGACCGCGGCGCACGGCGTACTGGTCCCGCTGGAGTGCGAGTTCTTCAGCCTGCGCGGGGTGGCCCTGCTGCTGGACACCATCGACAAGGTGCGGGAGCGGCTCAACTTCGACCTGGAGCTGGAGGGCATCCTCGCCACCATGTACGACTCGCGCACCACGCACTGCCGGCAGGTGCTGCAGCGGGTGGTCGAGGCGTTCGGCGACCGGGTGTACCAGACGGTCATCACCCGCACGGTCCGGTTCCCGGAGACCACCGTGGCCGGCGAACCGATCACCACGTGGGCGCCGTCGTCCTCGGGTGCCCGCGCCTACCGGCAGCTCGCGCGCGAGGTCATCGGTCAGCAGTCGCTGCGCCAGGGGCAGTGACAGGAGCATCGGCCGGTGCTCTTCGCGCTCGC
Source organism: Actinocatenispora sp. (assembly GCA_049582705.1). Taxonomy (GTDB): domain Bacteria; phylum Actinomycetota; class Actinomycetes; order Mycobacteriales; family Micromonosporaceae; genus Actinocatenispora. The sequence continues at coordinate 871 of JBAUUM010000565.1, read as the reverse complement.
CCAACCCCTGTCCGCGCTCGGTCTCGTCCTGGCGTTCCTGGTCGGGCTCGTACTGCGGGCCACCGGCCAGGACCTGCTGGCCCGCCGGCTGACCGGCAGCCTTCGGCGCGGCCCGCTGCGCCCCGTTCCGCGTCGTGACGTCGACCCGTTCGGCGCCCTGGCCATGCTGTTCGGCGGCACCGGCTGGGGCCGGGCCGCGCCGACTCCGACGGCGGTGTTCATGACCGGCTCCGCGGTGGCCCGTCGCGTCGCGGTCTACCTGGCCGGTCCGGTCATCCCCGTGCTGGCGGGTGAGTGCGTCTTGGCCGCCTACTCGGTGCTGTATCCGAGATCGTTGGGCCCCACCCTGTACCTGCCCTCGGACGTGCTCAGCGGCATCCCCGGACCGGGCGGCGAGCAGCTCATGCTCTCGCTCGGGGTGGGTCTGCTGTGCTTCGGTATCTTCGCCGTGCTGCCGCTGCCGCCCTGTGACGGCTGGGGACTGCTGTGGTTGTTCTGGCGGCGGCCCGGCGAGCGCGCCCGCCGGGTCCGGTACTGGCTCGACGACCGCAATGTCGGAGTGGTGATACTCCTGGTCCTGATGCTGCCGTTGGGGGTTCGCGGGCCGCTCGGGCACAGCGTGTTCAACGCCTTGGGCGACCCGCTGGTGCGTCCGTGGTGACCGGTGGGCCGACCGAGCAGCCGGATGACGGTGCGCTGCGTTACGTTCAGCAGGTGACACCGCCAGCACGGTCCGAACCCGACGCCCACGACGCCGGGCCCGTCATGCCCGACATGCCGGGGCAGGCCGGGCGGCCGTCTGACTCTCCGACGACGCCGTCCGATCCGTCGGAGACGACCGTCCCGGATGCTGCGACGCGGGCCGCCCCGG
>JBAUUM010000564.1:0-5177 GCA_049582705.1 Actinocatenispora sp. | reverse complement strand
ATCCCGTCCACCGCACCGGGGTGACCGCCGCCGGGTGGGCACGCCGTTGGTAGCGTCGACGGCAACCACAGGAGGTGTGCATGGCGTTACTGGCAGGGCGCACGGCGCTGGTCACGGGAGGCTCGCGGGGCATCGGACGCGCCGTGGTCGAACGGCTCGCGGCGGACGGCGCGGTGGTCGTGTTCGGCTACCGGACCGACGACGCCGCGGCCAAGCAGGTCGAGGAGTCGGTACGGGCCGCCGGCGGCACCGCCCACGGTGTGCGGGCCGACCTGGTCGAGCGGGACGGGATGGCCGGGCTGCTGGCCGACACCGGGACCTGGCTGACCGAGCAGGGTCACGACGGGCTCGACATCATGGTCAACAACGCCGCGTTGGACTTCCGGCCCATTCCGCTGGCCGAGATGACCGACGACGACTTCGACCGGGTGCTGGCGGTCAACACCCGGGCCGTCTTCGTCGCCATGCGGTACGCCGCGAAGAGCCTGCGCGACGGCGGTCGGGTGGTCAACGTCTCGACCCTCAACACCGTGCGCTCGGCGCCCGGCCTCGCCGCGTACGCGGCCAGCAAGGGCGCTCTCGAGCAGCTCACCGCGGTCGGTGCGCACGAGATGGGCCGGCGCGGCATCACCGTCAACACCGTGTCACCGGGGGCCACCGACACCGATCTGCTGCGCGCCACCAACAGCGAGGACGGCCTGCGCATGATCGAGCAGTGGACCCCGCTGGGCCGGATCGGCGAGCCCGCCGACGTGGCCGACGTCATCGCCTTCCTGTGCGGCCCGGACGCCCGCTGGGTCAGCGGCCAGAACCTGCGCGCCACCGGCGGACTCTGACTCCACCCGGTACCGGCCGCGCGGTGCGTGGATCCTTCACGCCCGCGCGGCCGGAGGTTCCGGGCCGATGCGGCGAGGGGAACTCGTCAGCGCGCCGGACCGTCAGGATCCGGGGGCGGGTCCGGCGCCGCGGGCGTGTCGGGATCCACGGACGCGTGCGGGCTCGTGGCCGCGTCGGAATCCGACGGTGCGTCCGCGTCGATGGGTGCGCGCGGGTTCGCGGGTGCGTCCGGCTTCCCTGACGCGTCGGGGTTCGCGGGTGCGTCCGGCTTCCCTGACGGGTCCGGATCCGTGGGCGCGTCGACGGGAAGGTCGACGTCGAGTGTGGTACCCACACCCGGCGCGCTGGAGACCACCAGGACACCGCCGAGGGACTCCACCCGGTCGTGCAGGCCGAGCAGGCCGGTGCCGTTGCGGGGCTCCGCGCCGCCGACGCCGTCGTCGTCGACCGTCACGTGCAGCCGGTGGTCGTGCAGCGTCACGGCGACCCGTACGAGCGTCGCCCGGGCGTACTTGGTGGTGTTGGTCAACGCCTCCGCCACCACGTAGTACGCGGCGGCCTCCACCTGTGCGGGGAGCGTGCGTCCGATGCGCAGGTCGAGGTCCACCGCGACCGGGGTACGCCGGGCCAGCGAGCGCAGCGCGGGTCGCAGGCCGGCCTCGGACAGGATCGCCGGGTGGATGCCCTGGGCGACCTCACGCAGTTCGTCGAGGGTCTCGGCGACCCCGTCGGCGACCCGGGCGATCTGTGCCCGGAGCGTCGGGGTCCCGTCGGGCAGGTCCTTGTCCATGGACCGCAGCCCCAGCGTGACAGACACCAGCCGCTGCTGGACACCGTCGTGCAGGTCGCGTTCGACCCGGCGCCGGGTCTGGTCGATGGCGGCCACGACGCGGGCCCGCGAACCGACCAGGTCCTCCCGGGACTGGGTGTTGGCGATGGCCGTCGCGGTCAGGTCCGAGAAGTCGGCGAAACGGTACTCGGCGCGCGGCGGGAACGGCTGGTCCTCGGAGGACATGGCCACCAGCCCTCCCCACAGCTTCGCCTGCACGGTGATCGGGGCGCCGACCCCCGAGCGCACACCGGCCCGGCGGAGCCGGTTCACCACGCTGCCGGACGCGCCGCCGATGTTGTCGACGCGGGCGGCGGCACCGGTGTGCCGGATCAGGGTCGCGAGGTTGCGACCCTCCACCGGAAGGCGGGTACCGACGGACAGTCCGAGTTCGGGGGCTCCCCAGCTGGCCACCACGATCGTGGTGCCGTCGGACTCGTAGCGGAACAGTCGGGTCCCGTCGGCCTGCAGCAGCCGGCCGACCTCCTCGGTGACCGCGGTGAACACGTCGGACGAGGGCGCGGCGTGTGCGACGAGGGTCGCCACCCGGCGCAGCGCCGCCTGCTCGTCGGCGAGCCGGGTGAGTTCGTCGCGACTGTGTTGGAGAGAGCTACCCATCGTGTTGAAGGCCTGTTGCAGCACACCGATCTCACCGATGCCGTTTTCCGGCATCTGGGCGGACAGTTCGCCGGTGGCCAGGCGGCCGGCCATGGTTGCCCCCTGCCGCACCGGGCCCAGCACGGCGCGCGACACGTAGAGGGCGAAGACGATGACGAGTACGGCCGAGCCGACGGCACCGGCAGTACCGGCGATGATCGCGGCGGTGGCCGCCTGTGCGGCCTGCGCGACCCGCTCGGCGCTGTGGCCGTGCGCGACCGACGCGAACACCTTGAAATCGCGGCGCAGTCCGTCGACCTTGACCTTTCCCCGCAGCGCGGTGCTCTCGCTGACCGCGGACGGGTCACCGCGGCGGGCGGCGTCGACCGCCGGCACCGAGTAGCTGTCGACGTAGGAGCGCACCTCGTCGGTGAGCTGGTGGGCACGTTGGCGCTGCCGCTCGTTCTGCGCGTCGCGGAGCTGCTCCTCCAGCCGGTCGGAGGTGGCGGGAAGTTGGGCGCGGGCCGTTCGCCAGGAGTTGAGGAAGACGGGTCGCTGGGTCAGTACGTAGCCCCGCTCGCCGGTCTCGACGTCCACCACGAGCCGTTCCAGCTTGTTCGCGACGGCCAGCGTCTGCTGAGTGTGCCGGGCGCTCTCGGCGGCGTTGCGCTGCACCGTGACGGCGTAGATCAGGAACGCGAAGACACCGCCCAGGATCGTCGCGAGCAGCGCGCTCGCGATGATCATCCGACGGATGAGTCCGCCCCTCATGGCGTCACCCGGTGAGCCTGAGCGGCGGTCCTCGCCGCCGGCCGCGGGCCGACCCGCACTGCCGTCGTGGCACAGCTCGCGCCGTGATCCCGACCTGGTGACGGGATCCTCGTGCCTGCTCGCGAACCGGTTGACATGACCATGCGGTTCTCACCCAGATCCGGCCGTGCTCCCCCAGTCGAGGTACGCCCGCGGACCGGTCAGCCGTTCCGCGCGGCCACGCTCGAATCTACAACCCGCCCGATCACCACGCGGCGGCCCGGACCGTTCGCGCGTCACGTGTCCCAGACCCAGACACCCGCCACGTACCGGCCACCGGTGCGGACGTAGCGGTCCAGCGCGGTGCGTACCTGGCGGACATGTCTGACGTGTGGCCCGAGAACGATGCAGTCGGTGCGGGTGGCGGCCAGTTCCCGCCGCGCCTCGGCACGCTCGGCGGCACCGATGGGTGGTATCCGGCCGGTGTGGGAGATTCCGCGCAGCGTCTTGGACAGCCGACTCAGCGGCACGCCCCAGCGCGCCTGGCCCCGGTGGTCCGGGATCATGATCGCACCGCCCGGTATGGCCAGGTCGGCGTTGGTACCGGAGGACCATCGTTCTCCCCGCCGGTCGACGGGGCGTTGCAGCGGCACCGCCAGCATGGTGTGTCCGGGTCGTACGTGCTGACGCCACTGCCCGGAGGTGAAGAACGGCGGGATCGGGTTACGGTGCTGCGCCGGCAACGGCGCCGGGACGATCGGCAGCAGCGCGGCGGCGAACGCCGCGGCCCACACCGCGCGCGGCGAACCGGCCCGGATCATTCGGTCCGCGCCCAGCGCGAGCAACGCCCCGAGCGCCGTGGTGGCGACCAGCGCGAACCGGTCCGGCAGCGCCGCGTTCAGCAACGGCAGCTGCGCCAACGGTTTCCACGGGCCGGGGATGTGGGTGTCCTGCGACAGGACCACCAGATGGGTGCCGAAGCTGAACACGACGTACACCAGTGCCGTGACGGTCAACGCCACCGCGGTCCGGTTGCGGCGCAGCCACACGACGATCGCCGTCAGCAGCGCCACCAGGGCGATGCCCAGGTAGCTGGTCTGGTCGATCGTGTTGACGGCGTGCACGGGCGCGGCGAGGGAGGGTCCGGCCAGCATGCTGTAACGGCCGTACCAGACCCAGGACAGCACGTCCGTGCCGGACCAGTGGATGCTCCAGGGCGTGCCGTCGGTGTGCATCGGCCCGGCCAGCACCATCCACAGTGGGTACGCCATGAGCACCACGCCGACCGCCGCCGCGACACCCAGACGCAGCAGCGAGTCGCGCAGCACGCGGCGGGTGTCCGCGGGGCGCAGCACGGCAAGTACGGCCACGAACGTCACCGTGCCCAGCCCGAGGCACAGCAGGGTCTCGGTACCGGTGAGCAGCTGGGCGGTCACCAGCACGGCGAGCAGGACGCCCCGGGCGACGGGCCGCTCCCGCCGCCCCGAGGGCGCGGGCAGTACCAGCGACACGATGAACGGGACGAAGAACTGCGCGGTGAGGTGCACGTGCGAGTTGGACAGCGCGACCATGCCGGGCGCGAAACCGACCAGCCCGGCGCCGAGCGCCGCGGCCAACCGGGACCTGACGAACCGTCGGCGCAGGAACACCACGTACCAACCGGCCGCGGTGCCGGCCAGCGCCACCGTCTCCAGCAGTACGAACGAGACGGCCGGACCGAACAGCATCGTCACCGGAGCCAGCACGATCCCCGGCACGATCAGGGAGGTGTTGGCCATCATGTTCGCGCCCTGCGGCGCGTTGACCTGCACGGTGTAGAACGGGTCGGCCAGATGGCCGACCACGTGCGCGCCGTAGGCCAGTACCCACTCCATGAACTCCTGGTCGACCGGGTCGTTGACCAGTGCGCGGGTGTCCGGCGAGACCCACACGTGCCCGGTGACCCACACACCGAGCGCGAGATAGCCGAGCATCACGGCGACGTGCGGGACGTAGCGGCGTACCAGGGCGACCCGGTCGGCCCGTCGGGTCTCCGCCGCCCTGCCGTCCACCGCGTGGGTGTCCTCGTCCGATCCGGTACCGGGCCGGTCTCCGGTGCGCAGCTGGGCGGTCGGCGGGGCGCCGTCGGCGACCCGGGCGGGCGACGGCCCCCGCGTCCGGGCGG
>JBAUUM010000563.1:0-10798 GCA_049582705.1 Actinocatenispora sp. | reverse complement strand
CGCCGAGCCAGTCGGCGTGTCGCTGCACAGAAAGGGGGTGGGTCAGGACCGCGGCCGGAGCCGCACGATCTGCGGATCGTGGTCGCTGGTCTGGTGCGCGAACTCGCTGTTGATGTGGACCACCTCGTAGTCGTGTCGGGCCATCAGGTCCGGCGTGACGAGAAGGTGGTCGAGCACCTGGGAGTTGCCCTCGTAGTCGTACGTGTAGCGCTCCCGCAGCGGCAGGGTGGCCGGCAGGTCCACCAGGGAGTGACCGTCGGTCAGGATGTGCGCCGTGGTGGAGAACTCGTAGTCGTTGAGGTCACCGAGCACCACCACATCGGCGTTGCGGTCGATGTGCTGGATCTGCCGCACCAGGCCGCGTACCAGGGTGGCCTGCTTGTGCCGCTGGACCTCGCTGGAGCGGGTGGGCGGCTGGAACCGGCCCATCAGCGGCTGGTCGCCACCCTTGGAGTCGAAGTGGTTGGCCACCACGAACAGGGTCCGGCCGCGGTAGGTGAACTCGCCCGCGAGCGGCTTGCGCGAGTCCTGCCACGCCTCGTCGTCCGGCGCGATCCGACCGGGGGAGTGGGTCAGCTGCGGCTCGCCGTCGACCTTGGCCACGCCGGTCGCGGTGGTCGAGTCGCCCGGCGCCCGCTCGACGAACTGGACACCCCGGTCGGTACGGAACAGGAAGCCGACCCGGATGTTGCCGCCGGGCTGGCCGCCGTCCTTGTCGTTGACCGGGTCGATCGACCGGAACTGGTAGCTCGGACCGCCGGCCGCGGTGACCGCGTCGATCAGCTTGGTCCAGGTCTGGTCGGCGGCGACCACGCCATCGTCGGTGGCGCCGTCGTTGTCCTGGATCTCCTCCACGGCGATGATGTCGGGGGAGGACAGGTTGTCGACGATGCCGTGCGCGAGCCGGTCGAACTTGTCCGCCGGGTCCGACGGGGCCAGGTTCTCCACGTTGTACGTCGCCACGGCCAGCTCACCGTCGCGCTGCGGGCGGGTGGTGCCCGGGGTGGTGCCGCCGGACCGGGCGGTCGGCTCGGTCAGCGGGTACAGCATGTAGTTGCTGAAGTTGTAGTCCAGTACGCCGTCGACCCGGCCGGTCAGCGTGTCACCGGTGTTGACGTCCGGCAGCTTCGCCAGGGTGCCCGACAGCGTCAGCCGCTCCGGGTTGGCCCACCGGTAGCCGGCGTACTTCACGCCGCCGTTGGGGGTGCGCACCCCGCCCCGGCCGCCCGGCAGCACGGGCAGCTCGCCGTACGAGTTCGTCGGGCCGGCCGCCACGGCGTCGCGGATCTCGACGAGCATGCCCTCCAGCGATTCGTACGTGTCGAGCGCGTTGTGCCGCGGGTCGAACTTCGCGGACGACTCCACGTCGCCCGGGTTGTCCCGGCGTACGTCCTGCGGTACCCGGACGCCGCCCGGACCCACCAGGGTCGCCTTCGGGATGTCGGCGTCCTGTCCGGTCACGGTGACTGTCGCGTGGTCCAGCTCGGTGGTGGTCAGGTTCGTCTCGGTGTTGCTCACCCGGTACTCGCTGACCGTGCCGGCCACGCTGACCGCGTCACCGCGGGCCACCGTCGGCTTGCTCGAGGTGAACACGTACAGGCCCTCGCTGGTGGCCGGGTTGCGGTCCGGGTGCGGGTCCTGGAACCAGAAGCCCTTCGGGCCGACCGCGGTGACCACGCCGGGCACCTCGGTGACGGCCTTGCCGTCCAGCGGGGAACGGTGCGCGGCGCCCTGGATGTCGTGGATCTTCGCCGGCTCCCCGGCCGGCGGGGTGCCCGTGCCGCCGCCGTTGCCGAACGGGTCGGGAGCGCCGGCGGTGAAGTCGGTGGCGTTGTCGTCGGAGTCGGCCCCGGCGGTGCGGATCGCCGCGGTGGCGTTCGACAGCGCCGGCGCCGGCGAGCCCTCCGCCTCGACGGCGGTGCCGTAGCCGACGTAGTCGTGCACGCCGTCGGCCTCGACGCAGCTGGTGCCGCAGGTCAGCGCGGTACTCCCGGTGACCAGCGCGACCCGCCCGTTGGCGGCGCTCAGGGCGATGGTGCCGGTGACGTCCGGGGTGGGCAGCGAGGCGGTGCCGCTGGTGCCGGCGGCCTCTCCGATCAGGTACGAGTGGCCGGCGGGCAGGCTGCCGGACAGCGGGGTGACCTGCCAGCTGGCGCCGGTGGCGGACGCGTACTGCACGCTCCAACCGGACAGGTCGACGCTGGCGTCGCCCCGGTTGGTGAGCTGCACGTAGTCGTTGGTGAGGGTGGCGCCGGAGTTACCGCCTCCGCCGTACACCTGGCTGATCACCACGTCGCCGGACGCCGCGGCCGCGGGGCCGACCAGGGCGAGCGTGAGCCCGGCCGCGGTGGTCAGCGCCAGCAGGCCGCCAGCGACGGCGTGTTTGCGCGTGAACAAGCGAGGAACCTCCTGGATCGACCGGAACCGCCCAGGCGCGGCAGATCCGCATGCGGTCCTCGGTAATGTCCCGCTCTGCCTACCACCTTTGCCGCCGCATGTCAGTAACGGGACCGTATCGGCCGGCTGTCCGGTCCACGAACGGCGCCGTGGCGTGCGGCGCCACATTAGGCTGCGGCCATGGCGGGCAGTTATGAGGAAGTCACTGTGGACGGCCGGACGCTCCGGGTGAGCAGCCCCGGCAAGATCTACTTCCCGGACCGAGGACTGACCAAATGGGACGTCGTGTCCTACTACCTGGCGGTGTCGGACGGCATCCTGCACTCGTTGCGGGACCGGCCGACCACGCTGCAGCGGTTCCCTGAGGGCATCGCCGGCGAGTTCTTCTACCAGAAGCGGGCGCCGGCCAAGCGGGTCGACTGGCTGGAGACGGCACGGATCGCGTTCCCCAGTGGACGCACCGCCGACGAACTGGCCCCGGCCGACCTGTCGCACGTGGTCTGGGCGGCGAACCTCGGCACGATCGTGTTCCATCCATGGCCGGTCCGCGCCGTGGACGTCGACCATCCCGACGAACTGCGGATCGACCTGGACCCGCAGCCCGGCACCGGATTCGCCGACGCGGTCGCGGTGGCGGCCGAGGCCCGCGCCCTGCTGTCCGAAGTGGACCTCGTCGGGTACCCGAAGACCTCCGGCGGCCGCGGGGTGCACATCTACGTACGGATCCGTCCGGAGTGGACATTCACCGAGGTGCGGCGCGCGCTGATCGCGTTCGGTCGGGCGCTGGAGCGTCGGCTGCCGGACCGGGTCACCACCGCGTGGTGGAAGGAGGAGCGCGGCGAGCGGGTCTTCGTGGACTACAACCAGGCGGCCCGGGACCGCACGATCGCCTGCGCGTACTCGCTGCGCGCCAACCAGCGCGCCACCGTGTCCACCCCGGTCACCTGGGACGAACTGCCCGATGTGGAGCCCGATGACTTCACCCTGACCACGGTGCCGGACCGGCTGCGTGAGAAGGGCGATCCGCACGCCGGACTGTCGGACCGGGCGTACGGCCTGGAGACGCTGCTGGAGTGGGCCGACCGGGACGAGCACGACGGCGGCGGTGAGATGCCGTACCCGCCGGACTACCCGAAGATGCCCGGCGAGCCGTCCCGGGTCCAACCGTCCCGCGCGCGTCGACCGTCCGGTTCGGACACCGACTGACCGGGCCGGCCGGGTACCGGTGTCATCGGACAGCCAGGCGACAGCCACGCGGCCGTCATGCGGCAGTCAGGCGGCAGTCAGGCGGCGCAGAACTCGTTGCCTTCCGGGTCCCGCATGGTCCACCAGTGCCCGGCCGGGCCCCGGTCGAATTCCTGTACCCGGGTCGCGCCCAGCGACTCCAGGCGCGTCACCAACGCGTCGAGCCCACCCGGTTCGCCATGCACGTCGACGTGCAGCCGGTTCTTGCCGGCCTTGCCCTCGGGCACGTCCTGGAACAGCAACCGGCGCCCGGCACCGACGCCGCTGGTGGGGTCGAACGGGTCGTCGGGATGCCGGATGGCGGCGTAGCCGCGGAAGATCCGGCGCCCCCGGTGTTCGGTGACCGCCTCCGCGCCGACCTGCCCGGCGGCCAACAGGTTGTCAATGAGCGCGCTGGGATCCTCCACCTCGTACTCCAGCGCGGCGGCCCAGAAGTCCGCGAGTGTGGGCGCGTCCCGGGCGTCGAGGACAAGCTTCCAGTGCAGTGCCATGCCACCGTTATACGTGCTCCGGTCGGCCTGGTCGGCCTGGTCGGCCTGGTCGGCCTGGTTCCCGTTGTCCGGTGGTGGCGCGGTGCGCCATCACCGGACAACGTCGTCGCGCGGCGCTCAGCCCGAGTAGCCGGCGAAGATGTTCGTGAACTGGTAGTCGGACTGCGGGATTCCACTGCAGGTGGGGGAGACGCCGCCGTTCGGGCACGAGCCGTTGTCGCGTCCGGCGGACCAGAACGCGAGCCGGCCGACGTGGTTCTGCTCGGCCCAGGACAGCAGCTTGTCGGCGTCGGCGATGCTGAACACCGGTCCGGTGTCGTTGTGTCCGATCATCGGCGTGACGCCGAGCTTGGCGGCGGTGGAGCCGGGCCAGACCTGCTGGATCTGACCCAGGGTGCTCTGGGCCGCGGTGACCACCGCGTCACCCCACTCGCGGCTCGAACCGAAGTCCATGGTCATCGGGTTCACGATGTCCACCCGGGTGCCTTGGGCCTTGGCGCTCTGCAGGATGGCCACCGCCGAGGGGTCCAGGCCGTAGTCGTCGCTGGTGACCCGCAGCGTGTAGCTGACCGTGACATCGGGTCGGGCGGCCTCCAGCCGGGCCAGCGCCTGGTTGACCATGTCGTTGTCGATCGACGCCTCGATGTCGAGGTCGAGGCCGGTCGCGCCGGTGGCGTCCAGGATCTGTTCGTACGCCCCCGCGAGCGCGTCGGCGCTGCCGCAGAGGCTTTCCAGGTACGGGCCGGCGGCACCGCCGGAGGCGACGATCACGGAGCCGCCCATCGACCGCAGGTCGGAGATCTCACCGATGATCCGGCTGTCGTTCAGCGGGATGGTGCCGCCCCAGCTCGGGTCGCAGCCGCTGCTGCTGCCGAGTACGAAGGCGAGCGTGTACGTCTTCTGCCCGGTCGCGTTCGCGGCCTCGGCCAGCGTGGGGTGGTCGAAGGTGATGTCGATGTACGGCGCGACCTTGCTGCTACCGGCCGCCTGTGGGGCGGCCGGTCCGTCGGCGTGTGCGGGCAGCGCGCCGAGGGCGAGGGAGGTGAGGGCCACCGTGACGGCGGCGAGGAGGGTACGGCGGGGCGACAGCGACATGACCGACTCCGGGTCCGGTGGGGGCGACCGTGGCAGTCCCCACGGGGCGGGGACGTGCGACGGGTCCGGGGCTTTCTCTAAAGAAAGCTAACTGTTAGCTGTCCTTGATGTCAACAGTTGTCGGGCACGACCCTTACGACCGATTTCACCCGGAGGCCCGGATGCTCCTCGCGGCGCCGGACCACCGAGCGCACCAGGTCGCGACGCATGGTGAGCGTCGTGGACCGCGTGCGCCCTCAGTCGCGGTGGGCGGCCTCGTCGGCCTTCTCGATCTCGCGCTCAGCGCCCTTCGACGCCCGCCAGCCCTCGTCGTCCATGCCGTGCCGCCAGTACCCGGACACCGACAGCAGCTCGCGCGGGACGCCGAGGTCGAAGCGCAGGTAGCGGCGCAGGTCGCGGACCATGCCGGCCTCGCCGTGCACGAACGCCTGCACGCTGCCGGTCGGCAGGTCGAGCGACCGGACGGTGTCGGCGAGGCTCACCCCGTCGGTGCGGTGCACCCATCGGATCGTCGCGTCGCCGGTGCTGGTCAGCGGCAGTTCCTCGGTGCCGTCCGCGACCTCGATCACCACGTGGGCCGGGCGTCCGGCCGGGATCTTTTCCAGCGCGGCGGAGATGGCCGGCAGCGCGGCCTCGTCGCCGACCAGCAGGTGCCAGTCCGCGTCCGGGGAGGGCGAGTATCCGCCGCCGGGGCCGACGAAGCGCATCTCGTCGCCCGGCTTCAGCCCGGCGGCCCACGGGCCCGCCAGGCCCTCCTCGCCGTGGTAGACGAAGTCGATCGCCAGCTCGTCGTCACGGTGGTAGCGCACCGTGTACGCGCGCAGCACCGGCCACTCCTCGCGGGGCAGCGCCGCGCGGATCGTCTCCATGTCGAACGGCTCGGGATACTCGACACCCGGCCGCGGGAAGATGATCTTCACGTACTGGTCGGTGTGTCCGGTGCCGACGAAGTCCGCCAGCCCCGGCCCACCGGCCACCACCCGGACCAGGTGCGGCGTGAGCCATTCGGTGCGCAGTACCGACAGGGTGGTCACCCTCTTGCCACGCCGCTTCTCGTCTGCCATCAGAGGTCCCCCCAGGTCGAGACAGTCAGGTAAGCCTAACCTGTCGCACACCCTCGCCGGCCTCCCCGCCTCAGAAGCTGTAGTGCAGGACCGTGGTGCCCCGTCGGGACCACGCCACGCTCCGCGCCGCCAGCCGGGTGAACAGCCGCAGTGCCAGCGGGTACTGGGCGACCTCCGGCTCCCGGGTGAGCAGGATCTCCTTGACCAGCGCCAGGTCGGCATCCCAACGCTCGGGCTCGTGCGGGTCGTCGAAGCCGGCCGAGCGGAGCATGGGGCCGATCGACTGCGTGCCGCGGTACTTCTTCGCCGCCCACATGTGGAACCTGGTGTAGCCGTTGAAGGCGATCTCGCCGCTCGGGAAGTGCCGGGTGAGTCGGTTCAGCAGGGCGCCCAGTTCGTCCAGGGTGAGGAACGCGTGCAGGCCGTCGGCGACGATCACGGCGGGCCGGTCCCGGGGGATCGCGTCCAGCCAGTGCGGGTCGGTGGCCAGGTCGGCACCCACGCCGTGGGTGCTCGCGCGCTCGGGCACCAGCAGCTGCCGAGCGGCGATGACCTCGGGGAAGTCGACGTCGTACCAGTCGACGGTGTCGGGCGGGTCGATGCGGAACACCCGGCTGTCCAGTCCGGCACCCAGATCGAGGCCGACCGCGTCGGGGTGCCGCGCGATGAAGTTCTGCGCCACCTCGTCCAGCTTCTTGGCCCGGTGCGCGATCTGCAGTACGGGGCTCGCGCTGAGGTGGAACCGTCCGGCGTCCTGGTCGAGCTTCCGCACGATCTCGTCGGCGGTCGTGTCACCGAGCAGCGGCTGCGGTGAACGGTTGTCCAGTGCCCTGCCGCACAGCGTCAGCCACAGGGTCTCCTGCATCGGAGTGAAGGTGGGAAGGGTGATCCCCATGTGCTCGGTCCTGTTCTGTCGTCACGGTTTCCGTCGCCGCGCATCCGTCGCCGTGGATGCGGATCGCCCGGCGGAGCTGCGCCCGTGGATCGCCGGTCAACGCGGCGTCGTCGGGCGCTGGTACGCGTAGATCGCCTCGCGGTAGGGCGGGATCACCTCCTCGAACACGGCCACGACCTCGGCGGCCGCCGTGGCCAGAACCCGCGGGCCGGGCGCCGTGGTCGGCTCGAAGCCGGTGCGTACGACGTGCGCCAGGGAGTCGGCGCGGGCCCGTACGTCCAGCTCACCGGCCGCCGGATCGAGGTTGTCGAGAACGTGGAACCCGCTGTGCACGGCGCTCCACGCGTATGTCAGGTTCGGCACGTCGGCGCGCAGCAGTCCGTGCCGGGTCAACAGGTCGAAGAACCTGGCGGTGGCGAACAGGTCCGCACTGCGGCGGGGACTGTCGGTGACCGCGGCCTGAAGCTCCTTCGCGTCGCCACTGAACATGCCCCGCAGTACCGGACGGTCGTGGATCACCAGGAACGAGTGCGCCATCAGCCGGTGCGGCAGCACCATGGCCGGGTCCGCGCGGAGCGCGTCGACGAGCGCGTCGAGGTAGCTGACGGCCTCCCGCAGCAGCAGCGCCTCGAAGAGCTGCTGCTTGGTGCGCCAGTGCAGGTAGACGGTGCCCTTGCCGATCCCGACCTGCTGGGCGATGTCCTCGATGGTCACCTTCCGGTAGCCGAGGCGCACGAGCAGGTCGGTGGCGGCGTCCAGGATCCGGTCCACCCGGTGCTCGTCCTGTCGGGGTCGTCCGGGCGTCATGCTCACTCCGTTTGCCGTAACTCATTTTGACTTGTTGACCGAATACGAAACTTAGTCAATAAGTCAGAATGTACACCGTGCTCGACGCAACTGCCACGAGGAACACCGGGAGGGTGCCGTGTCCTACGACGTCAATGCCGTCCGCCAGCACTTCCCCGCGCTCGCGCACGGCACGGCGTACTTCGACGGGCCCGGCGGTTCGCAGGTGCCCGACGTGGTGGCGGAGGCCGTCGCGGCGACGATGACCTCGGGCATCTCCAACCGGGGCACGCTGACCGATGCCGAACTCCGCGCCGAACGTGCCGTCGGTGCGGCCCGGCAGGCCATGGCCGACCTGCTCGGCGCGCAGCCGGCCGGTGTGGTGTTCGGTCGCAGCATGACCGCGTTGACCTACGAGTTCGCCGCGGCGCTCGCGAGGACCTGGCGGCCCGGCGACGAGATCGTGCTGACGCTGCTGGACCACGACGCCAACGTCCGCCCGTGGGAGCAGGCCGCCGCGTCGGCCGGGGCGACGGTGCGGTGGGCGTCGTTCGACCCGGCCACCGGCGAACTTCCCGTCGACCGGATCGCCGGAGAGCTGTCCGACCGCACCCGGCTGGTCGCCGTGACCGCCGCGTCCAACCTGCTCGGTACCCGCCCGGACATCCCCGCGATCGCCGAGGCGGCGCACCGCGTCGGTGCCCGGTGCTACGTGGACGCGGTGCACGCGGTGCCGCACCTGCCGGTGGACCTCGCCTCCTCCGGCGCGGACTTCCTGGTCTGCTCGCCGTACAAATTCTGCGGACCGCACCTCGGCGTACTGGCCGCGGACCCCGAGCTGCTCGACCGGGTCCACCCCGACAAGCTGCTGCCGTCGCCGGACACGGTGCCGGAACGGTTCGAGCGTGGCACCCTGCCGTACGAGCTGCTCGCCGGCACCACCGCGGCGGTCGACTTCCTCGCCGGACTCGCCGCCGGGCCGGGCGACCGGCGCACCCGGCTGCGCGCCGCCATGGGCCTGCTCGAGGAGCACGAGGACCGGCTGCGTCGGCGGCTGGAGACCGGACTGGACGCCACCGGCGCGGTGACCCGGTACTCACGGGCGACGCGTCGTACACCCACGGTGCTGTTCTCGGTGGCCGGGCACGAACCGCGGGAGGTGGCCCGGCACCTGGCGCAGGCGGGGGTCAACGCCCCGGCCGGCAGCTTCTACGCCGTCGGGTGCGCGCGACTCCTCGGGCTCGGGGACGGCGGTGCCGTACGGGCAGGAATCGCGCCGTACACGAACGAATCCGATGTGGACCGGCTCGTCGGGGCGGTGGCCGAGCTCGCCGTCTGACTAGACTTCGGTGGGGCCGCGCGGCGAGCCGCGGTCGTCGGGAGGGCGTCGACATGGCGGACGGTGCCACGCGGGATCAGGCTGACGGGCACCGCCCGCTGCGGGTGGCGGTCATCGGCTCCGGGCCGGCCGGTGTGTACGCGGTGCAGGCACTGCTGGCCGCCGACCGGGACATCAGCGTCGACGTAGTGGACCGGCTGCCCACCCCGTTCGGTCTGGTGCGCTACGGCGTGGCGCCCGACCATCCGAAGATCAAGTCGATCAGCCGGGTGCTGGCCCGGGTTCTGGAGTCGCCGCGGGCGCGGTTTCTGGGCAACGTGCAGTACGGCGTGGACCTGGACGCCGAGGACCTGCGGCGGCACTACGACGCGGTCGTCCACGCCACCGGCTGTCCGCAGGACCGCAAGATGGGCGTGCCGGGCGAGGACCTGCCCGGCAGCTCCCCGGCCGCCATGTTCATCGACTGGTACAACGGGCATCCCGACGGGCCGGCGCAGTTCCCGCTGACCGCCCGCGAGGTGGCCGTCGTCGGCGCCGGCAACGTCGCGCTGGACGCGGCGCGGATGCTGGTGACCCGGCCCGAGGAGCTCGGCCGGACCGACGTGCCGGACGGCGTGCTCGGCGCGTACCGGGACAACCGCGTCACCGACGTGTACGTGTTCGCCCGTCGCGGCCCCGAGCACGCCAAGTTCACCACCCCGGAGCTGCGCGAGCTGGCCGATCTGCCCGACGTCGACCTGCTGGTCGACGCCGCCGACCTGCCGCCGGAACACGAGGACGACGAGGACCGGTACGACCGGATGGTGCGGCACAACCTCGACACCCTGCGCTCGTGGGTGGACCGCCCGCGTACCGCCGCGCCGCGTCGCGTGCACCTGTGCTTCTGGTCCCGGCCGTGCGAGATCGGCGGGGACGACGCGGTGGCCACGATCCAGGTCGAGCGGACCGCGCTGGTCGACGGCCGCGTGACGGGCACCGGGGAGTACCGCACCGTCGAGGTGCAGGCCGTACTGCGGGCCGTCGGCTACGGCGCCGCGCCGCTGCCCGGGCTGCCGTTCGACAAGGCGACGGGCAGCATCCCGCACGTCGACGGCCGCGTGGTCGGCGACGCCGAACATCCGTTGACCGGCGTGTACGTGGCCGGCTGGATCAAGCGCGGGCCCATCGGCGTGATCGGTACCAACAAGCACGACGCCGCGGAGACCGTGGCCACGCTGCTCGCCGACGCGGACACCCTGCCACCGGCGCCCCGGCCGGCCCCGGACGAGGTGACCGACCTGCTGACCGCCCGTGGCGTCCGGCACACCTCCTGGGAGGGCTGGCTGCGGCTGGAGCGGCACGAGAAGCAGGACGGCGAGCGGCAGGACCGCCCGGCGGTGAAGGTGGCCGACCGGCGCACGATGCTGGACCTGTCCAGCGCGCCCGCCGACCAGCCGCCGGCCTGAACAGGACGGGCGCCGGGCCGGGCGGACAGCCGCCCCGGGGC
>JBAUUM010000562.1:0-1503 GCA_049582705.1 Actinocatenispora sp. | reverse complement strand
GTATGTAGCCGTTGATCAGGTCGAGGGTCCAGGCGATTCCGGTGATCAGCGGTGAGCCGGTGGTCTCGTTGGCCAGCAACAGCAGTGCGGCGGAGCCCAGTCCGACGATCCAGAGCAGGACAGCACCTGTGGCGGAGACGACGATGTAGGTCACGCTGGGGTCGGGCAGCTTGTGTCGGATCCGGCGCCAGCTTTTGAGTGCGCCGGTCGCTCCGGACATGACGGCGAGCAGGTTCGCGACATACGGGTGTCCCGCGATGGATAGCACCAGGGCGGCTGCCAGCGGGAGCAGCAGGAAGATCGCCATCAGGACGATGGCTTTGATCTTGCGTGGGGTCGGTACCTGTGACCAGGTCGTCCACGGCGGCGCATCCGGGTTGGTCGGCGGATCGATCATCTGGCTGGAGTCTCTTTCCTTGTCGGTTGGGTTGTGTTCGGGGTGGTTGTGTGCCTACTCGGCGACCGCCTGGTCGACGCCGGTCTCCCGGCGCCCCAGGTACGTGGGGTCCGGCTGCACGGTCATGTCGTAGGCGGCTTTGACATCGGCGGCCTGGTCGCGGGCCCAGTTCTTTCGGTAGATGGGCCGGCGGCGTTGGCTGGTGTCACCGACGCCGTCTGCGCGCATGCCGACCGCGCGGCACAGCGCCACGGCGCGCGGGACGTGGAAGTCCTGGGAGACGAGGATCGCGTGACGTACTCCGAAGATCCGTACCGCGCGGGCGCAGGACTGGTAGGTGTCGAACCCGGCGTGGTCGGTGACGACCTGTCGGGCCGGGACGCCGTGTGCGGTCAGCCAGCGGCGCATGGTGTCGGGCTCGTCGTAGTCGTAGTGGCCGTGGTCGCCGGTGACCAGGATCGCTTTCACGGTGCCGGCCGTGTACAGGCGTCGGGCGAGCGCGAGGCGGGCCACCAGGAACGCTGAGGGTCTGCCATCGCGGTAGACCTGTGCGCCGAACACGACAGCGACCGGTGCGGCCGGTACATCGTTCTCGGAGTAGACGTGGCCGTCAGCTGCGATACGGACCCAGCCGATCGAGGCGCCGAGTACGACGCCGACCGTGAGCACGCCGACCAGGCCCGCGACGAGCAGTCGTCGCAGCCACCTGCGGCTGCCCGCTGCCCACCATCGGCCTGGGGTGCCCGTGGACGATGAGCGAGGCGTCGGCGAGGATCCGTGACGCGCCCGTGTTTCCCGCACGTCGGGAGGAGCCTTCTGGAGTTGCTTGCGGTGTAGGGCCAGCACGGCTGCGCACGCGCCGAGCAGTCCGAGCGCTACTCCCCCGGCCAGGTCAAGGATCCAGGCGAGCCCGGTCAGCAGCGGCGAGGGGAAGCCCTCGTGGGCAGCCATGAGGCTCGTCGATCGGCCCGACCCAGCCGTTGCCGGTCATCGCAACCGCAGACAGCGGCGCTGGCTCTACCGTGGCCCGGGCGCCTGGAGTGAGCCGGTACCCGATGCCCGCGACGTGAGGCTACGGCGCCGGCTGAGGATGACCAGTCCCCGTG
>JBAUUM010000561.1:0-4714 GCA_049582705.1 Actinocatenispora sp. | reverse complement strand
GTCGAGCGCCGCGTCGCGCCGCGCGGGCGGCAGGTACAGGTCCGCGACCGAGGCCCGCGCGAACGCCAGCATCGAGCTGGTCAGGCCGACCTGCGGTTCGCTGGCGAGGGCGGCCGCGGCGAGCGTGACGAACGAGTCGGCGGGCCATTCGGCGTGCCGGGTCATGTCCCACGCCGCGCCCCACAGCAACGCCCGGGGCATCGGGTCGGGCACGCCGGGCAGGATCTCGGTCAGCCGGCCGGCGGCGTCGGGGGTGAGCCGGACCGTCGCGAACGTGAGGTCCTCGTCGTTGAGCAGCAGCAGGTCCCCGACGGGCACCCCGGCCAGGTCCGGTACGGGGGTGTGCCCCTCGTCGAGGGCGGGGTCGAGGGTCGCCGGCACCCGCTGGTCGCGGCGGACCTGCCCGTCGGTCCGCCGGTACACGCCGACCTCGATCCGGTGCGGGCGCAGCGGCACACCCTCCGGCGCGGTCTGCGTCACCCGTACCGTGGCGTAGCGACCGTCGGCGTCCGTCTCCACCTGCGGCACCAGCGTGTTGACCCCGGAACGCCGAAGCCAGACGTCCACCCAGTGCGCCAGGTCCCGGCCGCTGGCCGCGGACAACGACTCGAACAGGTCGGCCAGCGTCGCGTTGCCGTACGCGTGCCGCTCGAAGTGCGCGCGCAGGCCGGCGTCGAAGGCGTCGCCGAGCCAGGCGGCGAGCTGGCGGAGCACCGACGCGCCCTTCGGGTACGAGATGGCGTCGAAGTTGAGCAGCGCGTGCGCGGTGTCCGGTACGTCGTCCGGCGCGACGGGGTGGGTCCAGCTCGACTGGTCCGCCTGGTAGCCGGTGAGCTTGCGCCGACCGGTGAACGTGGCGAACGCGTCCCGGAACTCGGTCGCCTCCGCGAGGATCCGGTTCGCGAGGTAGGTGGCGAACGACTCGTTCAGCCACAGGTCGTCCCACCAGCGCATGGTGACCAGGTCGCCGAACCACATGTGGGCCATCTCGTGCGCGACGGTCGACGCCCGGGACTCCCGTTCGGCGTCGGTGACCGCGGAGCGGAACAGCAGTTCGTCCCGGAACGTGACGCAGCCCGGGTTCTCCATCGCGCCGAAGTTGAACTCGGGCACGAAGACCTGGTCGTAGCTGTCCCCGAACGGGTACCGGACCTCGAACAGCGTGTGGTACGCGTCGAGGCACCGGGACGTGAGGTCGAACAGCTCGTCGGCGTCCGCGTTGAGGTGTTCGGCCAGCGAACGCCGGCAGTGCCAGCCGAGCCGGATGCCGTCGTGGGTCCGGTACAGCGAGTGGTACGGCCCGGCGCACACCGCCGACATGTACGTCGCGATCGGCCGGGTGGTCCGGAACTGCCACCGCATCCGCCCGTTCGAGGCTCCCGCCTCCAGCGCCGCGTCGGCCTGCGAGACGGTACCGGTGACCGGGTCGACCCACGAGTCGGGTTCGGCGGGCACCGGATCGGCGAACGCGCTCGCTTCGTTGGCCACGACCACCCAGCCCTCCGGCACGGTGACCGACAGGGTCAGCGGCGCCTTCAGGTCGGGCTGGTCGAAGCAGCAGTAGATCCGCTGCGCGCAGTCCAGGAAGCTCATGCCGTAGACGTAGGCCTCACCGTCGGCGGGGTCGACGAACCGGTGCAGTCCCTCACCGGTGTGCGAGTAGTCCAGTTCGGCGCGGACCACCAGCTCGTTCGTGGCCGCCAGGTCGGACAGGGCCAGCCGGTGCTCCGGGCAGTCCAGCGACAGCTGCCGACCGTTGAGGGTCACCGACAGCGCCCGGCCGTGCAGTTCGGCGAAGCTGGCCGAGCCGGGCTCGCGGCAGGTGAACCGGACCGTGCTCACCGACTCGAACGTGACATCGCCCCGGGTGAGGTCCAGCTCCACGGTGTACGACTGGACGGTCAGCAGTCCTGCGCGGGCGATGGCTTCGTCGTGCGTGAGGCTGGGCATCCGCTCATCATGCCCAGCCCCGACCCCCCTGTCATCCGTGCTGGGGCACCGGCGCGGCCCGCGCCGCGAGCGCCACCCGGACCTCGTGGTTCTGATCGGTGACCCAGCGACGCAGCACCGGATGCAGGCCGGGGAGGGCCAGCAACCGCTCCGCCCGCTCCACCGTGTCCGGCCGCACCGTCGTCAGCGGGTACCCGGCGGCCACGGTGATGGTCAGCATCGCGGGGCTGCGCCACTCGGCGGCGGCCGGCAGCTCGGCGAAGAACCGCGGCACGTACTCCTCGGTCAGTTCCGCGTGCTCCGGGTGCCAGAACCCGGCGCCCACGGCCTCCAGGTGCCGATTGGACAGGTCCCGATCGGTCATCAGCAGGGCCCACGCGGCACGCTTGGCGTCCGCGTCGGGCAGCGCGGCGCGGCACCGGGTGGCCTGCACCGCGCCGGCCGCGGTCTGGTCGCCGGCGAGCTGGGCCTCGATCTCGTCCACGCCCGCGGCGCCGAGGACGACGAGCCGTTCCAGCACGCTCCAGCGCAGCTCCGCGTCCATCGCGACGCCGTCGGGCAACCGGTCGCCACGCAGCCAGGCACGCAGCAGCTCGACCTCCTCGCCGGTACTGGCGAAGGCGACCGTGCCGCGCACCGCGGCCAGCCGGCGACCGGCGTTGTCGCCGGCCTCGGCGAGGATCCGCCGGCAGAGCCCGGTGAGCTGCGGCAGGACCACCGCGCGTCGGTCCGCCGGCAGGTACCGCCGGGTGACGAAGCGGCGGGTCAGGCCCAGCATCTCCTCCAGGAGCGGCAGTTCCCGTTCGGCGGGCAACGCGCCCACCAGCTGTGCCACGAAGGACTCGGGCGCCAGTTCACCGGAACGCACCATGTCCCAGGTCGCGGACCACACGACGGACCGGGACACCGGGTCGGCCAGCGCCGGCAGCAGCTCGGGCAGCCGCTCCACGGTGCCCGGCGTGAACCGGACCCGCGCGAAGGTCAGGTCGCCGTCGTTGAGCAGCAGCAGGTCCGCCGCGGGCCGCCCGGTCAGCTCACCGACCGGCGTCAGTCCACTGTCGACGGTCGGATCGCAGGCGATCTCGACCAGTTCGCGGCGCAGCTTCCCGCCGTCGGCGGTGTAGTGGCCGATCCGGATCCGGTGCGGCCGCAGATACGGGTAGCCCTCGGGGGCGTGCTGCTCCACCGACACGGCCTCGTACCGGCCGTCCGGCCCGGTACTGGCGACCGGTACGAGCGTGTTGACCTGTGCGCGCCGCAGCCACAGCTCGGCCCACCCGGTCAGATCCTGGCCGCTGGCCTCGGCCATGGTGCCGATCAGATCGGCGAGCGTGGCGTTGCGGTACGCGTAGCGCTGGAAGTACGTGCGGAGGCCGGCGAAGAAGGTCTCGTCGCCCAGCCAGGTGGCGAGCTGGCGCAGCGCGGAGGCGCCCTTGGGGTACGAGATGGCGTCCACGTTGAGCATGCCGTGCGCGACGTCCGGCACGTCGGTCGGCGCGACCGGGTGCGTGGAGGGTCCCTGGTCGGCCTGGTACCCGGTGATCTTGCGCATCACGTTGAAGGTGGCCCAGGCGTGCTGGAACCGGGTCGCCTCGCTGGCCACCCGGAAGCCGAGGTACTCGGCGAACGACTCGTTCAGCCACATGTCGTCCCACCAGCGCAGGGTGACCAGGTCGCCGAACCACATGTGTGCCATCTCGTGCGCGATGACCATGGCACGCAGTTCACGCTGCGCGTCGGTGACCGCCGAACGGAACAGCAGTTCGTCCCGGAACGTCACGCAGCCGATGTTCTCCATCGCGCCGAACAGCAGCTCCGGCACGAACACCTGGTCGTACTTGTCCCCGAACGGGTACCGCATCTGGAAGGTGCGGTGGTACCAGTCGAAGCACTGCCCGGTGATCGTGAAGAGTTCGTCGGCGTCGGCTTCCAGCACGTCGGCGAGCGAGGCGCGGCAGTGCCAGCCGAGCCGGATCCCGTCGTGCTCGGTGTACACCGAGTGGTACGGCCCGGCGCAGATGCTGAACACATAACAGGACATGGGCCCGACCTCGGTGAACTCCCACCGGCCCGGGGCGGTACGGGTGGCGGCGCCGTTGCCGATCACGGTCCAGTCCTCGGGGGCGGTCACCGTCAGCCTCAGCCGCGCCTTCAGGTCGGGCTGGTCGAAGCAGGCGAAGATCCGCTGCGCGTCCGCCGGTGAGGACTGGGCGTACAGGTACGCCGCGCCGTCCGCCGGGTCGACGAGCCGGTGCAGGCCCTCACCGCTGCGCGAGTACGGCAGGTCGGCGCGGACCACCAGTTCGTTCTCCGCGGCGAGGTCGGCCAGGTGCAGGCGGTCCCCGGACACCTCGGCGTCCACCGGGCGGCCGTTCAGCGTGACGGCGACCGGGCTGCCGGACTCGTCGGTGCCGGCCAGCTCGATGAACGTGCCGGCGCCCGGTTCGACGCAGCGGAACCGCACGACGGTCACCGAGCCGAAGACGTCCGGGCCGCGGGCCAGATCGAGGTCGACGTCGTAGGACTCCACGGACAGCAGTCGGGCCCGGTCGACGGCCTCGGCCTGGGTGAGTGAAGGCATTACGCCATTGTGCCGGCCCACCCGCCGCCGTGATCACCGTGACCGCGACGTGTATGCGCCCTGGCACAGCTACGCCATGCTGCCCGACGGCTACCGGCGGGCGGTCCGGCCCGCGGTCGGCGCCCCGGCCGGCCTACGGTCCGGTGCCCCGGCCGGCCTACGGTCCGGTGCCCCGGCCGGCCT
>JBAUUM010000560.1:0-8880 GCA_049582705.1 Actinocatenispora sp. | reverse complement strand
GAGGTGGCCTGGCGGCCGACGGGTACGAGAGCGTCGCCCTGCTCGCGCACGCGCCCGATCGGGTCACGCTGGAGATCGACGGGGTGCGGCGGGAGTTCCGGGTCGCGACCTACCCGGGGCTGGTGTGTGTGGACTCGGCACTGGGACCCGTGGCGCTGCGCCCCGAGCCCCGGTTCCCGGACGCCGCGGCCGAGGCCGCACCCGGCTCGCTCGTCGCGCCGATGCCCGGCACGGTGGCCCGCGTCGCCGTGTCCGTCGGCGACCCGGTCGCGGCCGGCGCGCCGCTGCTGGTCCTGGAGGCGATGAAGATGGAGCACGTCGTCGCCGCGCCGACGGCCGGCACCGTCACCGAGCTGCCGGTCGCGGCCGGACAGCAGGTCGAACTGGGCACGCTGCTCGCCGTCGTGGCGGAGCAGGACCCGGCATCCGGCGACACCCCCACGGCGGACTGAGGAGAGGCGATGACGTACACCGACAGCGAGGAGCAGCGGGCGCTACGCCAGGCGGTCGCGACACTCGGCCAGCGGTACGGCTACGACTACTTCCTGGCCAGGGCCCGGTCCGGCGAGCACGTCACCGAGCTGTGGCAGGAGGCGGGCAAGCTCGGCTATCTGGGCGTGAACCTGCCCGCCGAGCACGGCGGCGGGGGCGCCGGCGTGTACGAGCTGGCCCTGGTGCTGGAGGAACTCGGCACCGCCGGCTGCCCGCTGCTGATGATGATCGTCTCCCCGGCGATCTGCGGCACCATCATCGCCCGGTTCGGCACCCCGGAACAACAGCGCCGGTGGCTGCCGGGCATCGCCGACGGGTCACGCATCATGGCGTTCGGCATCACCGAACCCGACGCCGGATCCAACTCGCACCGGCTCGCCACGGTCGGCCGCCGGGACGGCGACGACTGGGTGCTGTCCGGCCGCAAGGTGTTCATCTCCGGGGTGGACAACGCCGATGAGGTGCTGATCGTCGGCCGCACCGAGAACGCCCGGACCGGCCGGCTGGCCCCGGCGCTGTTCGTGGTGCCGACCGACGCGCCGGGCTTCGAGGCGCGGGCCATCGACATGGAACTCGTCACCCCGGAGAGGCAGTTCCAGCTGTTCCTCGACGACGTCCGGCTGCCGGCCGACGCGTTGATCGGTGAACCGGAGGCGGGCCTCGCCCAACTGTTCGCCGGACTCAACCCGGAACGCATCATGGCCGCCGCGTTCGCCACCGGCCTCGGCCGGCACGCGCTGGGCAAGGCCGTCGCGTACAGCAAGGACCGTCAGGTCTGGGGGGCGCCGGTCGGCACCCACCAGGGCGTCGCGCATCCGCTGGCCCGCTGCCACATCGAGCTGGAGCTGGCCCGGGTGATGACCCAGAAGGCGGCCTCCCTGTACGACGCGGGCGACGACCAGGCCGCCGGTGAGGCCGCGAACATGGCCAAGTACGCCGCCGGCGAGGCGTCCGCGAACGCCGTCGACACCGCCGTGCACGCGTTGGGCGGCAACGGACTGAGCGTCGAGTACGGGTTGGCACCGCTGATCACGCTGTCCCGGGTCGGCCGGATCGCCCCGGTCAGCCGGGAGATGATCCTCAACTTCGTCGCCCAGAACACCCTCGGCCTGCCCAGGTCGTACTGACGTGCGGCGCGCGCGGGGAGCGGCGCGGTGACCGGGAGCCGCCTGCCGCAGCAGGACCGCAGCCGGGCCACCCGGCAGAGCCTGCTGCGCGCCACCATCGCCTGCCTGTCCGAGTACGGCTGGACGGGCACGACGATCGCGGTGGTGGCGGCGCGGGCCGGCGTCTCGCGCGGCGCGGCGCAGCATCACTTCCCGACCCGGGAGGCGCTGTTCACCGCCGCCGTGGAGTACGTGACCGAGGTCCGGCTGGCCGAGGTACGGCAGGAGGCGGCCAACCTGCCCACCGGCCGCAGCCGCACCGAGGCCGTGGTGGACATGCTGGTCCGCCTCTACACCGGGCCGCCGTTCGGGGCCGCGCTGCAGGTCTGGGTGGCGGCGTCCGCGGACGAGGCGTTGCGCCGCCAGGTGGTACCGCTGGAGGCGCGGGTCGGTCGCACGGCGCACCGGGCGGCGCTGGAGCTGCTGGACGTCGACGAGTCGGTGCCGGCGGTACGCGAGGCGGTGCAGGCAACCCTGGACCTGGCCCGCGGTCTCGGCCTGGCCAACCTGCTCACCAACGACTCCCGCCGTCGGCAACGGGTCGTGCAGCAGTGGGCCGCCATGCTGGAGGCGGCCCTGTCGGCGGCCAGCTGACCGGGCTCCGCCCGGCGGGCCGGGTCCGGCGCGGCCGGGGAACCCCGGCCGTTCAGCCGGGCCGGGGGACCGGTACCACCTCGACGTGCCGGGTGAACCCGCGCAGCGCGCGGATCTCCGCCGCGGGCGTGGCGTCGTCGACGATGACCACGTCGGACTCGGTGAGCGGCGCGAAGACGTGCGCGGCGGTGTGGCCGAACTTGGTGTGGTCGATCAGCAGCACCCGCCGGGCGGCGGCGCCGGTCATCGCCTCCTTGAGCGCCAGCGAGTCGGGCAGCGGATGGAACATCTGCCCGCCGGTGACCGCCGGCACGCTGAACGCCGCGACATCGGCCCGCCACGACCGGAACCCGTCGACCGTACCGAGACCGAACACGGCGTCCAGGTCCGGTCGGTACTCGCCGGGCAGCAGATGGACCCGTACGCCCGGCCGGGCGCCCGCGTCGCGTGCCGCCCGCAGGTAGTTGGTGACCACGGTGACCGGCCGGGTCCCGCCGAGCCCGTCGATCAGGCCGAGGCAGCTGGTCGAGTCGTCCAGCAGCACCGTCCCGGCGTCGGTCAGGTGCCGCGCCGCCGCGTCGGCCAACGCGCGTTTCATGTCCTGCCCGGTGCGCAGCCGGAACCGCGCGCTGGTCTGCACCAGTACGGCCGGCGGCGCCTCGGCCCAGCCCCGCTGCTTGGCGACCAGCCCGTCCGCGACGAGCGCGTCGAGGTCCCGGTGCATGGTCATCACGCTGACCTCGAACTGGTCGGCCAGCTCCCGTATCTCAGCCCGCCCGGTCGACAGCACCCGGTCCAGGATCGTCTCCCGTCGGGCCTGTACGGACGCGTCGGAACGCCGGCCGGAACCGCTCACCCGGTCATCCTGCCCGACCCGGCGCCGTGCCCCCGGCCGGACCGTCGGCGTCGCCGGGCCGTCCCGGCGGGCCGCCCGGCAGATCGGCCGATGCCGGGTCGGCGAGCCGCTGCGGCAGCACGACGGCCTTGATGCCGGTCGGTTCCCCGCCGCCACGCAGCGGTTCGGCCGCGCGGTCCAGCGGGTACCGGTCGGTCACCAGCCCGTCCAGGTCCACCCGACCGTCGGCGACCAGTTCGATCGCGAGCGGCCACGTGTTCGCGTACCGGAACGTGCCGGTCAGGGTCAGCTCCCGCCGCTGCACGATGTCCACCGGTACGGCGATCTCGTCCGCGCCCATGCCGACGAGCACCACGGTGCCGGCCCGGCGTACCGACCGGATGCCGGCGACGACCGCGGGCGGTGCGCCGGAGCAGTCCACGAACGCGTCGAACTCCGCCGGGTCGCCGGTCGACCCGGTGGGGTCCAGGACGGCGGTCGCGCCGAACCGGAGCGCGGCGTCGCGGCGCGGCGCGCTCGGGTCCGACACCACCACCTCGTGTGCCCCGAAGACCCGGGCGACCTGCGTGGTGACCAGGCCGATCGGCCCGGCGCCGGCCACCAGTACCCGGGCTCCCGGCTGCACACCGGCCTTGCGGTTGGCCCAGATGCCCACCGACAGCGGCTCGATCAGTGCGGCGGCGTCGTCGGACATGCCGTCGGGCACCGGGTGGGCGAAGTCCGCCGGCACCGTCACGTACTGGCAGAAGGCACCGTCGATCGGTGGGGTGCCGAAGAAGCGTACGTCCGGGCAGAGGTTGTACCGGCCGTGCCGGCACTCGCGGCAGCGCCGGCACGGTACGCCCGGCTCCACCGACACACGCTGCCCGACCCGGTCGGCCGGGACCCGGTCGCCGACCGCGACGACCCTCCCGGCCGACTCGTGCCCGAGCACCAGCGGCTCGCGGACCACGAACTCGCCGATCCGGCCGTGCTGGTAGTAGTGGGAGTCGGAGCCGCACACGCCGACCGAGGCGACCTCGACGAGCACCTCGTCGGGGTCCGGGGTCGGCACCGGCCGCTCCGCCAGACGCAGTTCACCCGCCCGGTACAGCACCGCGGCCCGCATGCGCGCGGGCAGGACGTCGGTCATGGCTCTCATTCTCCTGTCACGGCGCCGAGGGTGAGACCGGTGACCAGCCAGCGGCGTACGACCAGGCCGGCGATCACCATCGGCGCGACGACGATCGTGCCGATCGCGGTGAGCTGACCCCAGTCGATGCCGGTCTGGGTGACGAGCTGGCTCGCCGCGATCGGCAGGGTCTGCGACCGGGGCCCGGAGAACGCGGTGGCGAACGCGTAGTCGTTCCACGCGAACACCAGGCACAGCACGCCGGTGGTGACCAGCCCGGCCCTCGCCAGCGGCAGCGCCACGTACCAGAACGTCTGCCACCGGTTGGCGCCGGCGACCAGGGCCGACTCCTCGACCGACGCCGGGATCTCGGCGAAGAACGCGCCCATCAACCAGATCGCGAACGGCAGGTTGAACGTCAGGTACGCGAGGATCAGGCCGGGCAGGCTGTCGATGAGTCCGAGCAGCCGGAACATCAGGAACAGCGGCAGGATCACCGCGGCGATCGGCGCCATCCGCACCGAGATGATCCAGAACGACAGGTGCCGCTTGCCGCGCATCGCGGTCCGGGCCAGTCCGTAGCCGGCGAGCGCGCCGAGCGCCACGGACAGGACCGCGGAGACGCCCGCCGCCACCACGCTGTGCCACAGGTACGGGGTGAGGTCGTTGGCGCCGGTGAACAGCCGACGGTAGTTGTCGAGAGTGGGGCTGAACAGGAACTTCGGGCTCGCCGCGGTGACGTCGGTGCCGTTCTTCAGCGAGCCGAGGACCATCCAGGCCAGCGGTACGAGCGTCCAGATCAGCGCCAGCGCGAGACCGACGCCGACCACCACCCGTCCGGCGGTGCCCTGCCGGCGCACGGCGGTCCCGCGCGCGGCCCGGTCCGGATCCGTCATGCCGGTCATCCCGCCAACCCCTTCCGGTTCAGCACCCGGACGAAGATCCGGGCGATGACGATCGTCAACACCAGCAGCAGGAGGCCGATCGCCGCCGCGTACCCCAGGTCGAAGAACCGGAACGCGGTCTCGTACAGCCGGACCGGCACGATCTTCGTCGCGTCCGCCGGGCCTCCGTTGGTGGTGATGCTGATGATGTCGAAGTACCGCACCGCGTCCATCGCCCGGATCAGCAGCGCCACCAGCAGTACCGTCGAGATCGACGGCAGGATGACGTGCCGGAACCGGGCCCAGCCGGTGGCGCCGTCCAGCTCCGCGGCCTCCAGTACCGACTCGTTGACGGCGCTGAGCCCGGCCAGTGTGATCAGCGCGACCAACGGCGTCCACTCCCACACGTCCATCAGCACCACGGCGACGAACGCGCTGGTGGTGCCGCCGAGCGGGTCGATGTGCAGACCCACCTGCCCGAAGATCCAGGTGTACAGCCCGAACGTCGAGTCGGTCAGGTACCGGCCGAGCAGCCCGACGATCACCGGCGCGGCGAACATCGGCAGCAGGAGCAGCGACAGCAGCAGCCCCCGGCCCCGCAGTACGCGGTGCAGGCCGAACGCGATCAGCATGCCCAGCACCAGTTCCAGGCCGAGGGTGAGAACCAGGTACACGCCGAGCCGTGCCCAGCTCGCCCACATGTCCGCGTCGGTGAACAGCCGGATCCAGTTGGTCAGGCCGACCCACTCCAGCCGTACCCCGCCGAGCAGGTGCACCCGGGTCAGGCTCATCACGACCAGGGCGAGGAACGGCAGGACCGACAGCAGGGCGAGCAGGACGACGCCGGGCGCCATCATCCGGCCGGCGAATCCCAACCGGCGCGGTGCGTCGGGCGGTGCCGGTTCGGTCGACCGGCCGGTCGGTGCGGTTCGCGTCGCGGTCATGCCGACCACCCCCGGGAGACGGCCCGGTCGATGCGGGTGCGGGCGTTGCGCATGGCGTCGGAGGGTCCCTGATCACCGACGATCATCGTGGACAGTTCGGTGAAGATCGCGGTGTCGCACTCGTTCCACATCGGAATCTTCGGTCGCAGACCGATGTCGTCGGACCGCCACGCGGTGCGTACCGCCGGTTCGGTGAGGATGTTGGGCATCGTGCTGGGCCGGTGCTGGGCGCGGCGCACCTCGGGCCGCCGGTACACCGACCCACGGGTCGGCGTGCCGCCGCCGACCTTGCTCTTCAGGTTGGCCAGCTGGGTGTCCGGTGCCGTCGCCCAGTTGACGAACAGCCAGGCGGCGCCCCGTTCGGCGCCCCCGGCGTTGGCGCTGATGCCGATCCCGGTGCCGCCGAACATGTGCGCGTTGCGGCGCGGCCCGCGCGGCAGCGGTGCGTAGCCGAACTTGCCGGGCATGGCCTGCTCGTTGGCCGCCGCGTACTCGTGCCAGTTGGGTGTCATGGCGATCTGCCCGGACCGCAGCGCCGCGCCGACACCGTCCCAGTCCCAGGTCCGGGAACCGGGATGTGCCGCGGCGAGCAGCCGCCCGTACAGCTCCGCCGCGGTGTGCGCCGCCGGGCTGTCCAGTCGGCAGCCGCCCGGGTCGACAGCGCCGAGCCGGCCCACCTCGGCGCCGTGCGCGAAGTAGTCCCCGCCGTACGCCCACAGCACGTTGGAGAAGTCGCACATCAGCGAGTCGTGCTGCTTGGCCTGGTGACCGGTGCCGTACGGCACCTCGTCGGCGTGCTGGTTGATCCACGACGCGATCGCCAGGTACTGCTCCCAGGTGCGGTCCGCGCCGGGGGTCGGGTCGAAGCCGAGCGCGTCGGCCATCCGGTCGTGGTGCTTGTCGAAGATGTCCCTGCGGTACTGCCAGACCATCGTCGGGCAGTCGTACGGCAGCGCGTAGACCGCCCCGTCGTGGCCGAACCGGCCGGTCGCGTCGAGTTGTACGTCGACGAAGTCGTCGAGGCCGCCGGTCAGTTCCGGGTAGCCCGGCTTGTCGATGAACTCCCGCAGGTCCACCAGCCCCTTGTGGTACGGCGCGAGCACCTGGTACGGGTCGGCGTAGATCACGTGGTACTGCGACTGGCCGCCGGCCAGGTCGAGCGCCACCCGCTGTACCTCGCTGGCCAGGTCGAGCGAGACGATCCGCACGGTGATCCCGGTGAGTTCGGTGAAGGGTGCGGTGTTCGCGGCGATGGCGGCGGTGGGCGCGGTGTTCTCGGAGACGAAGTTGATCGTCGTACCCGCGAACCGTCGCCAGACGTCGCCGCCGTGGTAGCGGGGGACCGCGGCCGGTTCCGCCGCGCAACCCGCGAGTCCGCCGGTGAGTAGTGCGCCCGCACCTCCCAACGCGGCCCCGATCAGCGTGCGACGGCTCGGCCCCGAGCCGGGCGGTGTGCGGTTCATCGGCCTCGACCTCCGATGCGGGCGTCGGTTCGGCCGGGCCCGGGCGGGTGGTCCGGCTCGGCCGGCCATGGCTGCATCCGAAGTTTTCACATATTTTGCGTGAAATCAAGTACTGATCTCACGGTCGAAGCGCGCGCAAGGTCGAGGTGACCTGCTGTGCCGGGCGGCGGCGGGTGGGTGACCCGGCCCTGCCGCGCCCCGAACTGTGCAGCGACACGCCGACGTGGTGGGTGTGTCGCTGCACGGTGGGGTGGGCACGTCGAAAGTGTGCAGCGGCACGCCGATGGCATCGCGTGCCGCTGCACAGAAGGGTCGGTTGGGTGTGCGCGCCGGGCGCGGGACGGTCAGAGGCTCTCGCGCAGCGCGGTCACCCGCTGCACCGCGGCGGTGAAGGCGGCCTGGTCGAGCTGGCCCGACTGCAGCGCGTCGGTCAGCCCGTCCACCGCGTCGTCGCCCTGGCCGGTGCTCGCCGAGGCGAGGATCAGGTCCATTCCGGCCTCGGCGGCGAGTACCGCGCGTTGCCCGGTGGCGCCGAACGCGTTCAATGCGCCCGCCCCGATCGCGTCGGTGATCGTCACGCCGGTGAAACCGAGCCGGTCGCGCAGTTCGCCCTGGACGATGGTGGACGACAGACCCGCCGGGCGGTCGGGGTCCAGCGCCGGGTACACGGCCCAGGAGGTCATCACGAGCTTGATGCCGGCCGCGATCGCCGCGCTGTACGGCGCCTCGTCGATGTTGCGGATGTCGGACAACGAGTTGTTCAGGGTCACCGGCTCCGCGTCGGTGTTCTCGTCGGCGGCGGCCGCGCCCAGGCCGGGGAAGTGCTTGGCGGTCGCGGCCACGCCGGTGGCCTGCTGCGCGGTGACGAAGTGGCTGCCGGCCGACCCGCAGATGCCCGGGGTGGTGCTGTACGACCGGCCGTACTGGTCGGCGAAGTCGCCCGCGTGGCGGTAGACGTCCAGCACCGGCGCCAGGTTGAGGTTCAGGCCGGCGCTGAGCAGGTTCTGACCGGCGCCGGTGCCCGCGGCGCTGGCCTCACCGGGCGGGTCGGCGGAGGCGCCGATCTGCTTCTCCGACTGTTCCGGCGCACCGGACAGGCGGCGGATCTGGCCGCCCTCCTGGTCGGTCATCAGCAGCAGCGGTGCGGTGACCGGGCTCTCCTGGGCCGCCGCGTTGAGCTGTTGGGCGACCTGCTTGAGCTGACTGTTGCTGGAGACGTTGCGGCCGAAGAAGATGACGCCGGCGGCCTCGCCGTTGCGGATCGTGTCCAGCAGCGCGGCGGGCGGAGTGAGGCCCGAGTACGCGTAGATCACCCGTTGTCCGGCCTGCTGCCGTGGGGTCAGCGCGCTCGGGGACCACATGGCCGACGG
>JBAUUM010000559.1:0-14185 GCA_049582705.1 Actinocatenispora sp. | reverse complement strand
CGCCGCGCGTACGGCACCGACCGTGCGCGGGTCGACGCCGTCCCGGTGCCACACGGTCGCCATGCCGGTCAGTTGGTCCGGCACCAGGACCGCGGTCGGGGCGGCCGCCGCCAACAATGCGGCGGTGTGCCGTGCGTAGGCGTCCCGGTCCTGCATCCGCAGCGGCGGCGGCAGCGGCACCAGCGCGGCGCCGGCGAGCAGTACACCGTACGCGGCGGCGACGAAGTCCGGTCCGGTCGAGGCGACGACCGCGACCGCCTGCCCCGGCCCGACACCGTCGCCGGTCAGTCCCGCGGCGACGTCCGTCGCGTCCCGCGCCAGCCGGTCGTACCCGACGCGGCCGGCGGGGCCGAAGTCGATGCCGCGCCCGGCGCGGGGCGCGTCGAGCCAGGCCAGTGTCGGAGGGGGCGCGCTCACCGGCGGCGGGACGGAGGGGTCAGGACTCGGCGGGTGCGACGAAGTCCTCCAGCAGCCCGGCCACGTGCTCGTCGCTGGGCAGCGGCTGACCCGGATCCCGCACCTCGGCGATGTACCCGGCCACGTCGGCCACGGTGCGGATGTTCGCCGCCCGGTCGGCCTCCGTCTGCTCCAGCGAGAACAGCTCCTCCAGCAGGAAGGTCAGCTCGACCAGCGCCAGCGAGTGGTACCCGAGGTCCTCGATGAGCCGGCGGTCCGGGTCGGCGGACGCGACCGGGGTCGGCGCGAGCCGGCCGACCACGACACCGATGATGCCGAGCAGCTCCGCGCTGCCGGCGTCGGTGGCCAGTGGCTCTGGCGCGTCGGTGTCGTTCGTCATGGGGCCCCCAGGAGATTCGGCCAGCATCGGAGGGCCTGGAGCGTAACACCCGGCCAACCGCCGCTGACAGTACGCACCCGTCCGCTCGCGGTACGCGCCTGTCCGCTGACCGGACGCCCCGACCGCCGTCGCTATACTCGGCGCGGTGGACGAGCTGGTGGTCGCGGCGCAGGTCGATGCCGTCCTGTCCTGGGACTACGCCGCCCGGTCCGACCGCATCGCCGACCTCTACCAGCGCGGCAAGCGGGCCCAGTGGAACGCCGCCACCGACATCGACTGGTCGGTCCGGGTCGACTTCCACTCGCCGCTACCGGACGGGTCGGGCTACGCCCTCGCCGCCTTCCACGACTCCGTCCTCGGCCGGTACGGCCGCGGCATGTGGGACACGTTCCGCTGGGAGTTCCAGGCCTGGATCGTCAGTCAGTTCCTGCACGGCGAGCAGGGCGCGCTGGTCGCCACCGCGCGACTCGCCGAGCTGCTTCCGGACGTGTCCGCGAAACTGTTCGCCGCCGGGCAGGTCGGCGACGAGGCGCGGCACGTGGAGGCGTTCTCCCGGTACGTCGAGCAGTGCGTGCCCCAGCCGTACCCGGTGTCCGGGCCGCTGGCGGACCTGTTGCGCGACATCCTCACCGACTCCCGGTGGGACGTCACGACCCTGGGCATGCAGATCGTCGTCGAGGGCCTGGCGCTGGCGTCGCTGCGGCTCACCGACGCGAGC
The DNA here is from genome assembly GCA_049582705.1 of Actinocatenispora sp. Taxonomy (GTDB): domain Bacteria; phylum Actinomycetota; class Actinomycetes; order Mycobacteriales; family Micromonosporaceae; genus Actinocatenispora. Next base: position 12,671 of record JBAUUM010000559.1, on the reverse strand, counting down.
TTCCACGACCCGCTGATCCGCCAGATCGGCCGGCTCGTGGCGCGGGACGAGGCACGGCACGTCTCGTTCGGTGTGCTCGCGCTGGCCGGCGCGTACGGGGAGATGACCGCGGCGGAACGCGCGCAGCGCGAGGAGTTCGTACTGGACGCCGCGGAACTGATGCGGCGCCGGTTCCTGCTGGAGGACATCTGGGACCGGCTCGGCGTGGACGTCGCGGCGGGCCGGGAGTTCGCGCTGTCCAACGATCTCATGGTCCGGTACCGCCAGGCCGTCTTCGCCAAGGTGGTGTCCTCGCTCGTGCGGATCGGCCTGATGTCCCCCCGGGTACGGGACTCGTTGCGGCGCATGGGCCTGCTCCGGTACGCGGGGCTGGCGTCCGCGACCGCCGTACGGGAGGCCACCCGCGCGCCGTGGTGGCGTTGACGGTCCGGCCGCAGGCGGTCCCGGCCCTGGGACGTACCACCGGAGCCGGTCGGGGCGCTCGTCACCGGCGAGTACGCTGCCGGTGAGGTGGCCGCGCGGTCGCGGTGCACGGAGGTCGAAGGAGTGTCCATGTCCGACGTCACACCCATCACGAACGGGGACGGCGCCCGCTCACCCGGCGAGGATGTCCGTACCGCGGTGACCGAGGTGACGGGCAGCGTGCTGGACAGCGGCACCGTCGACGCGGACCGCAGCTTCCTCGACCAGGGCGGCGATTCGTTGAGCGCGCTGGCTCTGGCCGAGACGCTCGGCGACAAGCTCGGCGTGGACGTGCCGCTGGAACTCGTCTTCGACTCCGACGACCTCAACGACCTCGCCGACCAGTTGGCGCGGCGTCTCGACGAACCGGACGCCGCCGCCGGCGCGTGAGCCCGTTCGCGTGGACCGTGGTCCGGTGGGTCCGGGGCCTCGACGAGCCGGACGCCGCCGCCGGCGCGTGAGCCCGGTCAGGCGGGCTGGTGTGCGGTGCCGGTGAGGTAGCTGAGCACCTCACGCTGGTGGGCGAACATGGAGAAGTGCGCCTCGCCCTCGCACGGCAGGAACGTGGCGTCCGGCAGCGCCTCGGCGAGGTGCGCGGAGTGGCTGACGGGGACCAGTTCGTCGAGCACGCCGTGCCACATCCGGACCGGGGTGGTGATCTCACCGACCGGGAACGTCCACGGGACGGCGAGCGCGTAATAGTCACCCAGCACGCCGGCATCGCCCTGCTGGAAGGTGATCTCGGCGCCGTGCAGCGCCATCCGCAGCAGCCCGGGCACCCGCGCCAGCGCGGCACGTTCGACCTTCGGCATGGTCGGTTCCTCGAAGTTGGCGAGCGCATCGGCCAACTGCTCCGGGTGGTGGATGGCCACCCGGTAGACCTGTGCGTTGCCCTCGTGCATGCCCTCCAGCGCATCCGGTCGGTCCATCGGCCCGACGCAGGCGAGCAGCGCCGTGCTCGTCACCCGGGGCCCGAACCGCCACGCCGCGGCGAGCGCGAACGGTCCACCGCCGGAGATCCCGTGCGCGGCGAACGTGTCGATGCCCAGCTCGGTCAGGAGTTCGTCGACGTCCTCGGCGTGGCCCAGCAGGGTGCTGCGCTCCACCGGGTCCGACCCGCCGTAACCCGGTCGGTCCGGCACGATGAACCGGACGCCGTTCTCGCGGGTGACCGAGTCGTTCGGGTAGCGCTGCACCCGTGAGCCGGGCGTGCCGTGGAAGTGCACGACCGGGAAGCCGTCCGGGTCGCCCCATTCGGCGTAGCTGAGCTGTCGACCGTCGGCGAGGCGCATCGCAGAAACCACGACAGTCATCCTCACCGTCCGCGTCAGCTCCGGTCAAGGAGGCCACGCCGGGACATTCCACCTCGATGGCGCCGACCGGGAAGCGGATCGTGCCGGTGCCACCGGGTGGGGCAGAATCCCGGTGTGAACACGAGTATCAGTCTGGACGAGAAGCTGGCCCTGTTCTCCGAGCTGTGGTCGCCGAAGGTCGTCGCGCGCCTCAACGACTACGAGATCAAACTCGTCAAGGTCAAGGGTGAGTTCGTGTGGCACACCCACGACGACACCGACGAGCTGTTCCTCGTACTCGACGGGCAGCTCACCATCCAGTTGCGCGACGGTGACGTGACGCTCGGACCGCGGGAGATGTACGTGGTGCCGCGCGGCGTGGAGCACTGCCCGATCGCCGAGGGCGAGGTGCACGCCCTGCTGATCGAGCCGCGCGGCGTGGTCAACACCGGCGAGGTCGACAGCGAGCTGACCGCCTCGTACGACGATTCGCTGGCCTGACACCGCACCGGTGTCCGACCGGTGGGTAATCGCTGGCACGGTCGCGGCGTCCGGCCCATGATGGCGGCATGCCGATGACGCAACCGGGTGCCGGGCTGGTCCGCCGGGCCACGCCGGACGACGCCGCCGTACTGGTCGCACTGCGCGCGCAGATGATGGCGGACATGGGACGTACCACCGACGACACGGAGTGGCGGGTCGCGGCGGAGCGCTGGTTCGCGGAGCACCTGCGGCCCACCTCCACCGAGGCCGCCGCGTTCGTCGTGGACGATCCGGAGCTGGGCGTCGTCGCCTGCGCGCTCGGCCTGTGCGACCGGCACGTGCCCAGCCCGGGCAACGTCAGCGGCCTGCGCGGCCACGTCTCCAGCGTCAGTACCGACCCGCGTCGGCGCCGGCGCGGCCACGCCCGCGCCTGCCTGACCGCGCTGCTGCGCTGGTTCCGGGAGGAGACCGGGGCGCCGATGGTCACGCTCACCGCCACCGAGACGGGGATCGAGCTGTACCGCTCGCTGGGCTTCGTGGAACACCGGTACCCGTCGCTGCGGCTGCGGATGGCCGGCGCGGCCCAGCCCCCGGTCGGCGCCGAGACCGGCTGAGCGTCGCTCCCGGATCCGGGGGCACGGCCCGGTGTAGTCGGCGTGTAGCCGGCTTTCCCATTCTTGCGCAGGGAGGAGCCGCCGACGGGCGGCACCTCCCGCCCCTTTCCTTTACCGGAAGGCCGCGCACATGAAGATCCCTGGCAGAACCCGAGCATTCTCTGCCGCGTTCGTCGCGGCGGTCGCCGCCGGCACCCTGGCAACATCCGTCCTGGCAACCCCCGCCGTGGCCGCCCCGCCCACGGCCGGACCCGACACCACGGACGGCCCGGCGACCACGACCCGCTGGCACCAGAGCCTGTCGACACTCGCGCCGTCACAGGTGAACCTGGCCCGCCGGAACGGTCGGGTCACCCTGGCCGACGCCGGATTCCACCCCGCCGCCATCCGCGCCGACCGCGGGTACGGCATGGAGGTCCTGCCCGCCCGTACCCTCGGCACGCCCACGGATCGGATCGGCGTCCGGGTCACCGGCTCCGTGCCGGCCGGTGCCAGCGCCACCGTCGACGTGCGGTCCCGTACCGGGTCGCAGCCGTGGTCGTCATGGCAGCAGGCCACCGGCGACGCCACCGCCCTGCCCGCACCGGCGAACGTGGTGCAGCTGCGGATCACGCTGTGGGGCAACGCAGCCGGGCACGGCCCGTCGGTGACCGGTCTGGAGGTGGCCGCCCGTAACGCGACCGCCCGTTCCGCCGTCGCGCACCCGGCGGTGACCGCGCTGAGCTACCGCGTCTACGCCACCCGCGAGGGCCTGGTCGGCGGGACCACCGCCAACGGACACGTGATCACCTCCAACGACCACTTCGTCGCCCTGCCGTCCGGCAAGAACCTCTCCCCGAAGGGCAGCACCCAGTACTCGGTGCAGGTCTGCGGGCCCGCCCGGTGCGAGACGGCGCCGGTGTGGGACGTCGGGCCGTGGAACACCAAGGACGACTACTGGAACCCGAGCAGCGTCCGGCAGTCCTGGAAGGACCTGCCGCAGGGCACACCGGAGGCGCAGGCCGCGTACACCAGCGGCTACAACGGCGGCAAGGACCAGTACGGCCGCTCGGTGGCGAACCCGGCCGGCATCGACCTGGCCGACGGCACCTTCTACAACGTCGGGCTGAACAACAACGGCTACGTCACGGTCACGTACCTGTGGACCGGTGGCGGCGGGTCCGACCCGACCGGCACCGTCGGCACCGCCGGTGACCCGCTGAACGTACGGTCCGGCCCGCACACCACGGACTCCGTCGTCGGCAACGTCGCCAACGGCTCGACGGTCAGCATCACCTGCCAGACGCACGGCTCGTCGGTGTCCGGGACCTACGGAACCACCGACATCTGGGACAAGATCACCGCACCGGTCGGCTACGTGTCCGACGCGTACATCTACACCGGCTCCGACGGGCAGGTCGCGCCCGACTGTTAGGGCGTGTCCTCAACGGCGCCGTCCCCCTGCCGGGCGCCCGCCCTCGCGCGCGCCCGGCCGAACCCCACCGCACCGTGGAAGGAGCGGAGATGTCCAGAGGAATCACCATGCGAGGTGTCCGCGCACTGCGCCGGGTCGCCGTCGCGGGAGTGGCCGGAGCGGCCGTGGCGGTACTGGCGTTCGCCAGCCCGGCGGCGGCTGCGACCGGCACCGTGCACACCGACAGCGGCGTCGGGGTGAACGTGCACTCCGGCTCGAACACCAGCTCCTCCGTCGTCGGGTCGGTGGCCGACGGCGCCTCGGTCACGATCGACTGCCAGGCCCACGGCGAGACCGTGACCGGCAAGTACGGCACCAGCGACGTGTGGGACCACATCCCGGCCAAGGGCGGGTACATCACCGACACGTACGTCTACACCGGCTCGGACGGTACCGTCGCGCCGCCGTGCGGCGGCTCCTCGGCGTCCTGCTCGACCAGTGGGCTGGGCGACCCCAACACCTGCGCGCAGGCCGTGAGCTGGGCCAAGAGCCACGAGACCACCTCGTACCACTCCGAGTACTACAACCTGTGTGACCACGTGGTGGGCCTGGCGTACGGCTTCCCGGCCAGCGGCTCGACCACCGCGTACGTGCACTGGACGCAGGTCCCGGGCAGCTACAAGCACGCCGGCGACACCAACGTCCCGGCCGGTGGCCTGGCGTTCTTCTCCGGCGGCTCCGGCCACGTGATGATCTCGATCGGCGGCGGCAAGTTCGTCTCGAACGACATCCACGGCAACGGGACGCTCACCGAGACGACGATCTCGGAGATCAAGTCCAAGTGGGGCAAGCCCTACCTGGGCTGGACGCAGCCCTGGTTCAAGTACAACCACTAGGTCCCGTCTCCCGGCCCGGAAGGGCCTCGGGACAGGGCACAGACGTCGGATAAGGCACACGGCGCACGAGCGGCCGGTGGCAGGTACTCCCCGCCACCGGCCGCTCGCGCGTGTGGATAGCGTGTACGGCCTGACGGGTGTGGCCCGGTCCGGCTCGCGGGCGCCCGCCCCGGCCGGCGACACGGGACCGGTCGGCGACACGGGACCGGACGATGGCGCTCCACCGCGCCGACCAGGGCTGATGCCGGTTGTGAGCCGGAGTTAGCGCCTGGATAGCGAACGTTTAGCCCGGTCTCCGATCCTTTGTCTCGGGCGGTGTCGCCGCAGGGCGACGCCTGAAGATCCTGGTCGTTCCCGGCGAGCCGTACCCACTGACGACTCGCTCCGACGGGCAGGTCGCACCCGACCGCCGGCCGGAGCGCACCCCCGCGCAACCGGCACGGCCCGACCGCACCGAGGAAGGAGCGGAGATGTCCAGAGGATTCACCATGCGAGGTGTCCGCAGCGCAGGGCGGGTCGCCATCGCGACCGCGTCCGTGGCCGTCGTGGCGGCACTGGGGCTCGCCAGCCCCGCGTCGGCCACTGCCGGCACGGACGCCGACAGTGCTGGCTCTCTCGCGGCCCAGACCTGCTCGACCGCCGGACTGGGCGACCCGCACACCTGCGCGCAGGCCGTGACCTGGGCGAAGAACCACAGGAGCACCGCGTACCACTCGGACTACGACGGTCTGTGCGACCACATCGCCGGCCTGGAGTACGGCTTCCCGCACAGCGGTTCCACCACCGCGGCCGTGCACTGGACCCAGATCCCCGCCGCGAAGAAGCACGCCGGTGACACCAGTGTCCCGGCCGGTGGTCTGGCGTTCTTCGGCGGCGGCTCCGGCCACGTGATGATCTCCATCGGTGGAGGCACGTTCATCTCCAACGACATCCACGGCGCCGGCACCCTCACCAACACCACGATCGCCGAGATCAAGTCCAAGTGGGGCAAGCCGTACCTGGGCTGGGCCCAGCCGTGGTTCAAGTACAACCACTGAGGCATCCCCTGACGTAGGCCCGAGGCCGACGGACGGACAGCGGCCGGTGACGGGACTCCCGTCACCGGCCGCTTCGTCTGCCGGGTGACCAGCGGCAGCCCGACGATATGGTGTCCGTGTAGTGAGCATGTAGTGGCTTTTTTCATTCTTTGTCCGCTGGAAGTGCTACCGATGGGCGGTACTTCCCGAATCTGTTTCGTTTGCCGGAGGTCTTCGCAGCTGACAACCCCCGGTCCGGCGGGCAGGTCGCGCCCGACAGCTGGGCGATGCGTACCTACCTGGACCTGACCGCACTGAGAAGGGAACCGAATTGTCCAGAAAACTCACCACGCGAGGCGTCGTCGCCGGTGCGGCCCTGGCCGCGGCGGCAGTGCTGGCACTCGCCAGCCCGGCGTCGGCGGCGACCGGCACCGCGCACAGCGACAACAACATCGTCGAGGCCTGCTCGATCAGCGGCCTGGGCGACCCGAACACCTGCGCGCAGGCCGTGACCTGGGCGAAGAACCACGAGAGCACCGCGTACCACTCGGACTACGACGGTCTGTGCGACCACGTGGCCGGCCTGGAGTACGGCTTCCCGCACAGCGGCTCGAACACCGCGTACGAGCACTGGACGCAGGTGCCGGCCAGCTACAAGCACGCCGGTGACACCAGTGTTCCGGCCGGTGGCCTGGCGTTCTTCTCCGGCGGTGCGGGCCACGTGATGATCTCGATCGGCGGCGGCACGTTCGTGTCGAACGACATCCACGGCGCCGGCACGCTGACCGAGACGACGATCGCCGAGGTCAAGTCCAAGTGGGGCAAGCCGTACCTGGGCTGGACGCAGCCCTGGTTCAAGTACAACCACTGACGTCGGACACGGCACGCGGCCGGGGGCGGGACCCCCCCACCGGCCGCGAACTCCCCCGGGCCGGTGCGTTCCGGTCAGGCGACCGGGGCGGCGTACCCGATGAGGTTGCTCTGGGACAGGCTGATCGTCTTCTGCGCGATCGCGTCGGTGTTGCCGGTGTCCGGGTTCACCGTGTTGCCGGAGATGTAGGTGACGGTGCTGCCCGTCGCCGACACGACGATGCCGACGTGGCTCTCGAACACGATGGCGTCGGCCGCCTGCGGGTTGCTCGTGTGCCAGGTGCCGTGGTCCTTGCCGTAGTCCTCGAAGCTGCGGGCCAGCGGGTTGGCGCCGGAGGTGTCCGCGCCGGAGTGCAACCACACCCACTTGGTGAAGTCCGCGCACCACTCCTCGGTGTGCCAGCCGTTCGAGCAGTGCTCGCCGGTGCCCGGCTCACCCAGCGCGGTCGTGTAGTAGTTGCAGTTGTAGCCGCCGATCTCGCGGTTGCGGCTCGCGTCGCCGAGCTCCTGCTGGGCGAGCTGCACGATCTTCGTGTCGAGCTGGCCGTCCGGTGGGCTGCTGTCGCACGCCGGGGCCGTCGCGCCGTCGGTGTCGACGTACGTGTCGGTCACGTACCCGCCCTTGGCCGCGATGTGGTCCCAGACGTCGCTGGTTCCGTACTTGCCGGTGACCGTGGAGCCGTGCGCCTGGCAGTCGATCGAGACCGTCGCGCCGTCGGCGACGGAGCCGACCACCGAATCGCCGGTGTGCGGGCCGGACCGTACGTTGACGGGGTCGCCGGAGTCGGTGTGCACGGTGCCGGCGAGGTCCGCGGCGGCGGCGCCGGGCAGCATGACCGCACCGAGCGTGACGGCGGCGAAGGCGGCGGCCACGAGCCGGGGGATGCGGCGGGCGGTCGGGCCGGTGCGACCGGGAAGGTGTCGGGGGAGCATCGGGTCTCCTCTTCGGAGTACCTGACCCGGGGCGGGGCGGAGCCCGTCCGACGGGTGCGCGAGGTGGGTGCCCGCGGTAGCGTGATTGTAGGCAAAACGGACTACACTGCCCCTACACGACTAGCCAGCCGCTTCACGTCATCGACGCCGATGTGCTGATGAGTCGTCGGACGGCAGGATGCGCGGAACTTTACTGGTTTTCACAACACTCGGCTCGTAACATGAGCCTCCACGCGTGTGCGCCGAGTGGAGCGTCCATGGCTGCCTGCCGACAGATCTTCGGAGTGCTCGGACCCCTTCAGGTCCCCTCCGGCGATGCCGCGCCGCCGATCGCGGGCACCAAGCGCCGGATCCTGCTCGCCAGCCTCCTGCTGCGCCCCAACGAGATTGTCACCCTCAGCGACCTGACCGACGCGCTGTGGCCGGCCGAGCGGCCCCGCTCGGCCCGCGCCAACATCCAGACGTACGTGTCGACGCTGCGCCGCTGCCTGCCGACCGGGCCGGACGGCCCGCGGCTCACCACCCGGGGCGACGGGTACCGCATCGAGGTGGCCCGCGACGAACTGGACGCCACCGTCTTCGAGGACCTGCTCGCCGCCGCCCGGCGGGAACAGGCCCACGGCGGTGCGGCCCGCGCCCTGCGCGTACTGGACGACGCGCTGCGCCTGTGGCGTGGCGACGTCCTCGCCGACCTGCCGGACTGCCACGCCTGGCGCTCCGCCGTGCACCAGCTCGCGGAACTGCGGCTCGGCGCCATCGAACAGCGAGCCCAGGCACGCATCGACACCGGGCAGTACCCGGCCGCGATCAGCGAGCTGCGTGCCCTGATCGACACCCACCCGTTCCGCGAGGGACTGTGGGAGCACCTGCTCATCGCGCTGCACGCGACCGGCCGGCGCGCGGACGCGTTGCGCGCCTACGCCGAGGTCCGCGACCTGCTGGTCGGCGAACTCGGGGTCGAACCCGGCGCCCGGTTGCGGGACATCCACCGGGGCATCCTGGACGGCGCGCTGGAGCCGGCCACCCCCTCCGGCGCACCGTCCGGTCCGCCCGTCACCGTGCCGGGCCCGACGGGCGCCACCACCGCGACACCGACCCCGACCACGGCGCCGGACGTGCCCCGACCCGACGCCGACGGAGGGGTGCCGTACGTCGTGGTCCACCCCCGTCAGCTGCCCGCCGACATCCCCGACTTCGTCGGGCGGTCGAACCATCTGAGCCGGCTGGACGAACTGCTCGCGCCGGGCGAGCCCGGCCAACCCCCGAGCGTCGGCATCGTGGTCGGCCCGCCCGGCACCGGCAAGAGCACGCTCGCGGTACGCGCCGCGCACCGGGCCAGCGCCCGGTACCCGGACGGCCAGATCCACGTCGACCTGGCCGGATCCACCGCGCCCCGGGCCGTGACCCACGTGTACCGGGAGGTGCTGCGCGCGCTCGGGGTGCCCGCCCCCGCCGTCCCGCACCGGGCCGCGGAACGTGCCGCGCTCTACCGGTCGGTGCTCGCCCGCCGTCGGATCCTGCTCGTACTCGACGACGCCGCCGACGCGCAGCAGCTGCGGGACCTGCTGCCGCCCAACGGCGGCTGCGCGGTGCTGGCGACCAGCCGGCGGCACCTGGCCACCGTGCCCGGCGCGCACGCCATCCACCTGGACACGTTCGCCTCCGGCGAGGCCAGGGCGCTGCTCGCCCGGATCGTCGGCGCCGAACGGGTCGACCGGGAACCCGACGAGGCCGCCGCGATCTGCCGCGCCTGCGGCTACCTGCCGCTGGCGATCCGGATCGCCGGTGCGAAGCTCGCCGCCCGGCGCGCGTGGTCGCTGCGCATCCTCGCCGACCGGCTCGCCGACGGGTCGCGTCGGCTCGGTGAGCTGCACGCCGAGACCGGTCGGCTGCGGGCCAGTTTCGAGCTGAGCGTGCGGCAGCTGCCGCCGGACGCGGCGGCCGCGTTCCGGATGTTGGGCCTGTTCAGTACCACCCCGGTGCCCGGCTGGATGATCGGCGCGCTGCTCGGCCGGGACAGCGCCGACGACGTCCTGGACACCCTCGTCGACGCGAACCTGCTGCAACTGGTCGGCCCGGACGCGAGCGGTCAGCCCCGGTACCGGCTGCACGACCTGTTGCACTGCTACGCGGCGGAGGCCGCCGCGCGCGAGCCCGCGGACCTGCGCCGCGAGGTGCTGGCCAGGGTCGGCGCCGGCTGGCTGGGGCTCGCCGAGCGGGCCGTCGCCCTGCTGCCGGCGTGCATCTTCCGGCCCACGGCGGGCAGCACGGTCCGCTGGTGCCCCGACCCCACCGGCGCCGCCCGTACGGTGCGGCAGCCCGTCGCGTGGTTCGACGCGGAACGCCAGGTGCTGATGGAGACCATCGAACTGGCCGCCCAGGCGGGGCTGGACGAACTGGCCTGGGAACTCGCCGCCGCCCTGGTGCCGTACTTCGACCAGCGGAGCAACTACCCGGACTGGACGCGCTGCCACGAGGCGGCGTTGGACGCCGTCCGGCGGGCCGGCAACCTGCACGGCGAGGCGGCACTGCTGCGCGGCCTCGGCCAGGTACGGATCTACCACGACAGCTACGCGGAGGCGGCGATACTGATGCGTCGCTCCCGGATGCTCAGCCGCCGCATCGGGGACCGTCGCGGTATCGCCATCGCCACGGTCGGCCTCGCCTCGGTGTACCGCGTCGTGCGCGACTTCGACCGCGCGATGCGCTGTTACCGCACGGGTCTGGCCGAGGTGGTCCGCCTCGGGGACCTCAACTGCGAGGCGCAGGTACGCAACGCGATGGGCATCATCTGCCGGGAGCGGGGCGAGTACCGCAGCGCCACGGTCTGGTTCCGTACGGCCCGGCAGCTCGCCCGCCGCATCGGCGACCCGCACCGCGAGGCGAGTGTGCTCTGCCAGATCGGCCTGTTGCACCTGGAGAAGTCGCTGCCCCGGCAGGCGTTGGGCAGCCTGCACGAGGCGATCGCGACGTTCCAGAACCTCGGCGACGAACACTGCGCCGGGTACGCGCTGGAGGCCGTCGGCCGGGCGCAGCTGCTGCTGGGCGAGACCGTGCGTGCCCAGCACGCCCTCACCGAGGCGCTGTCGATCTTCCGCGCCACCGGCGATCGGCGCGGCCAGGCGACGGTCACCGAGCTGCTCGGCGAACTGCACCGGAGCCGGCACGACGCCCGGGCGGCCTCGTCGTGCAGCGTGCACGCAACCCGGCTGTGGCAGCAGATCGGCGCCCGGCCGGTGGCTCCGCTCACCGCCACGTAGCCGCACTGCCACACGGGCGGCGCCCGGCCGCGCCGCCCCGGAACCGTCGGGTCGGCGCCGGGCACTCCTCAGGGCGTGTGTCGACGTCCCACTGGCCGGCTGCGTCGGACCCGTTCGCCCGGGAACTTCGACACTCGCCCTAGACCCTCCGGTACGGTCTGGCGCTCTGCCCGGAATGGCATTAGTTTGCGTGAGAAGTGCACTCGATGAAGATGAGTGCCGCTTGTCGGTCTTCGAAGGGATATCCCATGGATCAGCAGCGTCCTGCCCTCGGACGTCGCGGCCTGTTCAAGGCCAGCCTCGGCGCCGCCACCGTCGCCGTGCTCGGCGCCCAGATCGCCGGCACCGAGGCCGCCGGCGCGGCCCCCTCCGCGCTGACCCGCCCGGTGCCCATGGCGGACCTGTCCTGGATCATCGGCTGCGACGACTGGAGCGCGCGCCCGCCGTCCAGCCCGGTCGAGATCAGCACCAACGTCACCAACAAGATCATCGTGCACCACATGGCGTTCCCGAACAGCACCGACTACTCACAGGCGCACGCCAAGCAGCTCGCCCGGGACTGCCAGGACCTGCACATGGACACCAACGGCTGGTCCGACACCGGCCAGCACTTCACGGTCAGCCGCGGCGGTTTCGTCACCGAAGGCCGGCACCGCAGCAAGGAGAAGCTCGGCGACGGCAGCAGGAAGCAGGTCGTCGGCGCGCACTGTCCCGGCGAGAACGGCAACGCGATCGGCATCGAGAACGAGGGCACGTACGTCACCGCGACGCCGCCGCAGGCCCTGATCACCTCGCTGACGAAGCTCTGCGTGACCATCTGCCAGCAGTACGGCCTGCACGCCTGGGACGTCTTCGGGCACTGGGACTTCCGCGACACCGAATGCCCGGGCGCCGCGTTCTACCGGGAGTTCCCGATGCTGCGCCGCAAGATCGCCGCGGGCCTCGGTGAGGCGCCCGCCGACGCGCCGGCGCGCCGCTGGCCCGACATCTGGAAGTTCGTCGGTGGCCCGGTCGTGAAGGTCACCCAGTACCTGCTGAACGACAAGGGCTATTCGCTGCCCACCGACGGCGTGTTCGGCGCCAGCACCGTCGCCGCCGTGCAGGACTGGCAGTCGCGCAACGGCCTCCCGGTCGACCCGGACGCGACCATGACCACGAAGACCTGGGAGACCCTGGTGCCGGCGCTGGCCTCCGGCTCGACCGGCCAGTCCGTCCGCGGCCTGCAGTACATCCTGAACCACAAGGGCTATGCGAACGTCTCGGTCACCGGCACCGTCAACGCGGCGACCACCGCGGCCGTCAAGGACCTGCAGACCGTGCACGGCCTGTCCGCGACCGGCAAGGTCGACACCACCACCTGGTGCGCGGTGGTCGGCGGCATCGTCCGGCAGGCCTTCTCCGGCTGACCCGCGTGCCGGGCCCCGACCCGCTCGCCGCGGCCTCGTGTACGGC
>JBAUUM010000558.1:0-4598 GCA_049582705.1 Actinocatenispora sp. | reverse complement strand
GGCCGAGCCGGCACCGGCGCCGCCGAACCCAGTACCGGAAGGGCGGACGCCGGGGGCGGCGGGACGGCCGGGGCCGGCGGCGGCTGTGGCACGACCGGTGCCCGGCCGTGGGTCGGTGCGCTGTTCGGGTTGCCGTCCGGGCGCTGCTCCGGCGGTGGCTCGGGCCAGCCGGACGACTCGTCCGGCTCCGGCGGCCGACTGGGGGATCCGTACACGGTCACCGGGCACCGCCTCCGGTCGGCGCGGTGGAGTACACCGCTGGTCCCTGTTCGCCGTTGAGCCGGAACAGCCGGACCCGGCCGACCCGGGCCAGCTGTCGCAGGGCGTGGCAACTGGCGTCGAGCTGTCCGGGCTGCGCCGCGAGCCGTACGACGCACTGCAGGTCCGTGCCGTCCTCGCGGGGTTCCATGCTGATCGCGACGTCGGTCTGTACGGCCGGGGTGCGGGCCAGCCTGCCCAGCAGCCCGCCGACCTCGCCCAGGCCCGGCCAGTCGCGTACCCAGAACGAGGTGTGCGCGAGGCCGCCGGCGTGCCAGGCCGACCACTGTTCCCGGATCTGCCGCGCGGTGTGCTGGTCCACGTATCCGTTCACCCCGCAGGACCGGGCCAGCGCGTCCAGCAGCCCTTCGCCGTCGAGCACCTCGTACTCGAGTCCGGCGCCGCCGATCGCCTTGCCGAGCCGGCCGACGGCGTTCGACAGCGCGCGGTGCACGCCGTCGAGTCCACCACCCCGGGTCGCGGCGGCCTGCGCGGCCGTCGCCGGATCCAGCCGTACGACGACCCAGCAGCGCTGCTCGATGGGCTGGACGCCCATGTCGCCGGAGGCGAGCTGCCGGTACGACCGGGCGGCGGGCGCGCCGTCGTCGAGCAGCGCGGCGGGCGCCGGAATGCTGTGCAGCACCACCTGTACCGCGGAGACCCGCAGCCCGCCCTCGTCGAGGACCCGGGCGATCGCGTCGAGCGGCAGGTTGTCGCCGGGGTCGCCGCGCAGTCCGGACCGGGGTACCACCGCGACCGCGGTGAACCACCCCGCGTCGTCCTGGCCGACGCCGATCCGGCTGCCGCGCTCCTCGACGGTGCGTACGGACAGGTGCGGGACGAGGCGGCGGAGCGCGGCGAGTCGCGCGTCGTCGGTGGGCGCGCCGGCCGCGCCGCGGCGTCGGGAGAACCTGCGGCGGAGCAGCAGCCATTCGGTCCACCACCGGCCGCCGGTGCGGCCGAACGCCAGGAACAGCAGCGCGAGGGCGACGAGTCCGGCCCCGGGCAGGTACCACGCGGGGAGGCCGGTCGCCAGCAGCAGCACCGCGACCGCCGTCTCGACGAGGACGAACTGGGTGACCCGGACGCCGCCGAACCGGCGCCGGCCGCGGCGGGGACCGAACCGGACCTGACCGTCCCGGAACGGGTCGTCCCGGGGGTCGTCGTGCAGCTGCGCGGGGACGGGCGCCGCCTGCGTCATCACCATGGCGTGGGCCACCCTTCCCGTCTGCCGCCGTCCCGGTCGGGACCGATCCGGACCGGCAGCGGAGAGCACTCGCTGTGCAGAACCGGCCACCCAGACCACATCGCGCGCAACACCATACCGTGACGGAACAAACGTCGGGGCAGCCGCAAAACCGACAGTGGGGGCGCGTGCGCCCATCCCGTACCATCGGCCCCCGATCGGCCGCGGGCATGCCCCGGTCCGCGGGCGCGCGGCGTTGGCCACCACCGGACCAGGGGAGGTCTGATGCCCACGCGGCGCGAGCAGTTGCATGCCTACAGGTTCGTCAGCCGGCGCATCGTCTCGGCGATGCTGTCGGGCGAGCCGGAGAGCAGCATGCTGCCGATGCGCCGGCTCGGACTCGCCGCCTTCGCCAGCGCCATGGTGGGCGTGATCGTGTTCGCCGGTGTGGGCGTGTACGGCCTGCTCAGGCCGGGAGGCAACGACTCCTGGAAGAAGGACGGCACGTTCATCATCGAGCGTGAGTCCGGCGCCCGGTTCGTCTACCAGGGCGGGAAGCTCCGCCCGATCGTCAACTACGCGTCGGCACGGTTGATCGTGGGCACCGCGGAACCGCAGGAGGTCTCGGCCTCGTCGCTGCGTGGCGTGCCGCGCGGCGCCGCCACCGGGATCACCGGCGCGCCCGACACGGTACCGGCGTCGGACGCGCTGGTCGGGCTGCCGTGGATCGTCTGCAGTTCGCCGCGGTACCGGACCACCACGACCACGTTGGCGACGGAGCTGATGGTGGGTCGGGCACTGCCGGGCGGCTCCGATCCCGGCTCCCGCGGACTGCTCGTCCACCAGGACGACAAGAACGGCACGATGTACCTGCTGTGGCACGACCACCGCTACGAGGTTCCCGACGAGACCGCCGCGGCGGCGCTCGGACTTCCCGTCACCACGCCCGCCGTGGTGGGCTCCGCGATGCTGAACGCGGTGCCGGAGGGCCCGAGGCTCGCCGCGCCGACCATCACCGGCGCGGGCGGGCCCGGCCTGGCCGTCGACGGGTCCGCGCGCACCGTCGGTGACGTCTTCCGGGTCGGTGCCCGCTACTTCGTACTGCTGGGCAGTGGCCTCGTCCCGGTCGGCGAGGCGACCGCGAAGCTGGTCCTCGGCGGCGAGCCGGCCACCTCGCTACCGGCCACCGCGGTACGGGACAAGCTGAGCGACGACACGCAGTTCGAGCCGGACGGCATGCCGGCCACGGTGCCGGAGCTCACGTCGCTGTCCGGCGAGCAGCCCGCCGTGTGCGCGTCGTTCCGCGGCGACGGGTCCGGTCACGGTTCCGGTCACACTTCCGGTCCCGTGCGGCTCCGCCTGTACCGGTCGACACCGGCGCAGCTGCGCCCGGACGCCGACGGTCCGCAGTCGACGAGCGGACCCCGGGACGCCGGTCCGGTCGCGGACCGGATCGTGGTGCCGGGCGGGCACGGCGCGCTGGTACGGGAGGAGCCCGCACCGGGCACCACCGCCGGCACGACCGTCTACCTGGTCACCGACCAGGGCCGCAAGTACGCGCTGATGAGGTCCGGGAAGTCGGACGCCCGGACGCTGCTGGGCTACGACGACGCCACGCCGGTACCGGTCCCGTCGGAGCTGCTCGATCTCGTACCCACCGGCCCGCCGCTGGATCCCGCCGCCGCGCTGCTGAGCAACACCGTGGTGGCGCCTTCGCCGACCGTGACCCCGCACAAGCAGGGCGGCTGACCGTACCGACAGCGAAATGGGACATGGAGGACCGTCCGGGTAGAACCGATCGCATAGTCTTACCGAGCGGAATCTGGCGGTAACCGGCCATGTCCGAATCGGCGATGTCCGAATCAGCGATGTGGCAGCTGACGAACGGGGCTCTTCCATGTCCACGGAGTATGGCAAGACCGTTGTCGACGTCCATTCGCTGAAGGACTTCAGGACGGCGCTCGACAACCATCACAGCGCGGCTGCCGCGATGCTGAGGAACATCGACGAGAAGCTGCTGAATCCGGACCCGCGACCGTTCGGCGGCTTCCCGGACGGCAACGACACCGCCGACTACTACTCGACGATGGTCGGCGAGTACCGGGCCAAGGTCGCGCGGTTGCAGAAGGCGATCGAGGCCGCACGGACGGCGACGCGGTCGATCCTCGACACGTACCAGACCGTCGAGGCCCGCAACGACGCCAGTGCCAAGGACATCGCACGCGCCGTGGACCCGGTCGCGGCCGCGCTGAAGGGAGCCTGACGTGAACGCACCGTCGGAGCGCAACGACGACCTCGTCGGCAAGTACGACCAGTACAGCCACGAGCAGCTCTACCACTGGCTGAAGGCGGGCGATCCGGACCAGATCGACGGGCTCGCCGGTGGCTGGAAGGAGATCGTCGGCGGCTGCCACGACCTGTCCGTCAACCTCGGCCGGGAGCTGCGCAACCTCGACGCGGAATGGACGAGCGCGTCGGGTGACGAGTTCCAGCGTCGCGTGGGGCTGATCTCCACGTTCGCCGACGGCCTGGCCAACGACATCGGCACGTTCCGGGTGAACCTGTCGGGCATGGGCAGTTCGCTGCGCGACGCGCAGCAGAACAACGAGGACCCGGGCCGGACCGAGGGTCACCACAACGTCGTCGCGTCCGCGACGGAGAAGATCGCGCTGGGCCTGCCCGGCATGGCGATCGGCGCCTACCTGGGTTACCAGAAGGACGGCAGGCAGCAGGACAGCGCCCGGAACCGGATGGTGCGGGTGGTGGCCGGCCTGGCCGGCGACTACCAGGACGGCGTCCACGGCTGGGTGGTCCCGGAGACGCCCCCGGAACTGCCGGGCGACGTGGTGGAGGCCGGCTTCGGCGACGTGACCGGCACGACCGGGCCCGGGGCGGTCGCGATACCGGTCAGCAATCCGGGCTCCGTCCACGGGAACACGGACGGACGGTTCGACGTCACCGCGCCGCAGGCGCCCGACCACGGGTCGGCCGGTACGGGGAACGACACCGGCGACGGTGGCTCGGTGACGGTCGTCCGGGTCGACGACCCGAACGGCACCGTCCTGGCCGGTGCCGGCAGCGGCCCGGTCGGCGTCGGTACCGGCACGGTGCCCACGGCGGGTTCGCTGCACGCCGGCTCCGGCACGGGGCTGGC